>VGIW01000002.1 GCA_016867715.1 Candidatus Eisenbacteria bacterium
ACCTTGGTCGCTTTCGACAGTTCCGGTGCCAGGCTACCGAACCTTGGTCGCTTTCGAGGATCCTTGGGCTCTTCCTCGCAGAGGCCCGGGTTGTTTGGGTCGGAGAACCCGACCGAGCGCCGTCTCCAGATGGTTCAGAAACAGATCCGATCCACACGGTCGTCCGGTCCGGGTCCTGAGCCGGAGAACAGCTACCCCCTTTTCGTCCAAGCCCTCGCTCAGCCACGCGCGCCAGTCTTCGATCACACCGGGGGGAGGAAAACCGGAAGAGAGAATCGCATCCGCCCAGAGACCACAGTGCGACGCCGCGCTCGACCAGGGATAGTCTTCGGCTTTCTCCACCATCCCCGCACGCACCGGATTCTGTTCCACATAGCGGACCGCCTTCCAGAGGTGCACCTCGTCCAAGGGACAGGAGAAGAACCGACCCTGCCACAAGTGGCCTCGGAGTCCCTGCCTGCCAAGGAAGTACCGGGAGTACTTCGTATGAGCATCATGAATCGTCCGGGTCAGGGACTCCGTCGCTCGCGGCACCACCACATGATGCACATGGTTGGTCATCAAACAGTAGGCCCAAACCTCCAAGAGGTGCTTTTCAGCATAGCAATGGAAGAAATCCAAATACGCTTCCCGGTCCTCATCGGACAGGAAAACGGTAGATCGGAGGTTTCCTCTCTGGGTCACGTGAAAAGGCAGGTCCGGCAATACGACTCGGGGCAAACGACCCATTCACCCTCTCCCCACACCGCAAGCACGCGAGCCCCTTCCGCGCGAGCAACAACAGATTCTACGGGAACCGAGCCTCCGGGAGAAGTTCTTCCTGAGGTTCGGTAGCCTGGCACCAGAACCCCTGGCACCAGAACCTCCCTCCCAGAACCCGTGGCACCAGAACCCGCCCAGAACCTGGCACCAGAACCCGAGGTTCGGTAGCCTGGCACCAGAACCTGCACCAGAACCTAACACCAGAACCTAATCGGTGAACGGCTGGGTCCTTTAGTGTTGAACGGTCGTTCAGGTGGAAAGAAATGCAATTCCGTCGTGATCCAGAGCGCGGTTCCGCGGAAACCGCTACTTCTTTCCGAGCGAATCCGTGACCGCGGAGTCCGGATCGGAGATGGGGGACCAGTTGGGCCTCTCGTCGGCGGTGCGGATCGCGAAGTAGTATTTCGTCGCGGGGGAGAGCTTCCGCACGACGAGGCTATCCGCTTCGCCCGGATTCGCAGGGTCCGGCTCGCCGACCGCCTGAAACGCGTCCACCCAGTTCGACGCGCGCGGAACGAACTCCGACGAGTAGCGGATGTCGTATTGACTCGCACGCCCCTCGATCCCGTTGTCTCCCGGCGCCGTCCAACGGAGCGTCGCGCTCGAGCAGGTGACCGACGCGACCGCGAAGTCCTCGATCCGCGCGGGCGCGGTCGAGTCGCGCATCCAAGCGGGGTTCTCCTCGTGCCCGCAGGAGAGATTCACGAGCAGGAGCCAAGCGCCCGCGAGCGCACAAAGCGCGCGCGCGAAGCCCGGCCGTTCGATCAATCGCTTCTTCATTCTCCTCGATTCCTGATCGTGCTCCCCGCCTCGATCGATCGGGATGGAAAGAGGCCCTCGTCCGCGTGCGGAAACACGATCGCGTTCGTTCCGACGATCGCGCGGTCCGGAACGACCGCGTGCTTCCCGATCACCGTGAGCCCCGTGAAGAGATGCTCGGGGAACTCGCGGTTCGCGGGCGCGCCGTCGTCTCCTCCGCCGATCGAGGCTCCCTCGCCGATCGTCACCTTCTTGTCGGCGATCGCGCGCGTGACGTTCGCGTCCTTTCCGACGCGCGTGTCGTGCATCAAGACCGAGTCGACGACCCGCGCCCCGCGCGCGACGAACACGCCCGGCGAAAGGACCGAGCGGACGACCTCCCCCTCGATCACGCATCCGGGCGAGAGGAGCGACTCGACGGCTTTCCCCGCGGGAGCGATCCGCGCGGGAGGACGATCGCCGAGCCGCCCGATCTCCTCGAGGTTCGTCCGCACGCGCCACTTGTGGAGGTCGACGCCCGACGCAGAGTCGAGCAGATCCCGATTGGCTTCCCAATACGCCTGAAGCGTCCCCACGTCTTTCCAGTATCCCTCGAACGGATACGCATAGACCCGGTCGTTTCCGACCGCCGACGGGATGAGATCGTGGCCGAAGTCGTTCCCCTTCATCGTTCTTAGCGCGTCGAGAAGATACACCGCGTCGAAGGCGTAGATTCCCATCGACGCGAGGTTGCTCGACGCCTTCTCCGGTTTCTCCTGCCACTCGACGATGCGGCCGCTCGCGTCCGTGCGGGCGACGCCGAAGTGGCGCGTCTCCTCCCAAGGGACCTCGCGCATGGCGATCGTGAGGTGCGCCCCGCGTTCGCGATGGAAGCGGAGCATCGGTCCGTAATCCATGGAGTAGATGTGGTCGCCGGAGAGGATAAGCACCTGGTCCGGATCGCCGCGCCGCATGTGGTCGATGTTCTGGCGGATCGCGTCGGCCGTCCCCTTGTACCAATCCGCATCCTGCTCGCCCGTGCGCGGCGGGAGGATCTTGACCCCGCGCGTCCGTCCGACCATGTCCCACGGCTCGCCCGTGCCGAGATGCCCCATCAGCGAGAGCGGTTTGTACTGGGTGAGCACGCCGACGCTCCCGATTCCGGAGTTCATCACGTTGGAGAGGGTGAAATCGATGATGCGGTACATCCCGCCGAAGGGGACCGCCGGCTTCGCGCGGAGATGCGCGAGGATGCTGAGACGCGTTCCGCCTCCGCCCGCGAGGAGCATGACGGCCGTATCCCTCATGTGATCAGCTCTCCCGACGCGTACGACGGGCGGTGGAAGTGCTCGGGGCTGAAGCGCGGCCCGACGACGCAGTTCCGTCCGATCCGAATCCCCTGGGGGACGTGCGCCTTCTTCCCGACGAGCGTGATCCCCGATGAAAGAAGATCCGGGAACGATCGGTTCGGCGTCAGGTCGTCGCCCGCGCCGATGCGGACGTTCCCCTCGATCACCGCCTTCTCGTCGACGATCACGCGGTCGAGGCGCGCGCCGGGGCCCACCTTCACTTCCGGAAAGAGGATCGAATCGCGCACGGACGCTCCCTCGGCGATCCGGCAGCCGGGGGAGAGGATGCTCCGGACGACCTCGCCGCCGACCACGCATCCGGCGCTCACGCGCGAGTCCGACACGCGCGCGCCGGGAAGAAAGAGCGAGGGAGGGCGGTCGCGGAGATGCCGGTCGTCGAGGTTCGTCCGCACCTGCCACTCGTCGAGATCGACGCGCGGGTTCTCCCCAACGAGGTCCATGTGGGCGCGCCAATACTCCTCGATCGTGCGCCCGTACGCCCAGTAGCCGCGATGGCGGAAGCCGTACACGCGGTGCCGGCCGAGCATCGCCGGAATGATGTCGCGCCCGAACTCCCAGGAGCTTCCCCGGCGCGCGTTCTCCGCGACGAGGCGCGCGAGAAGATCAGGGCGAAAGAGATAGACGGTCATCGAGGCCCAGTTGCCGGAGGGCGCCTCCGTCTTCTCGGCGTATTCGAGAAGCCGCCCGCCCGTCGCGCCGTCCTCCTCGTCGATCGTCCCGATTCCGAATCGGTGCGCCTGATCCCTCGGAACCTCGATGAAGGCGGCCGTCATGTCCGCTTTCTTCTCCTGGTGATAACGGATGAGACCACGATAATTCATATGATAAACATGATCGCCGGAGAGAATAAGGACGAGATCCGGCTGGTGCTGGTCCATGAACTCGAGGTTCTGGTAGACGGCGTCGGCGGTCCCTCGATACCAGTCGGTGTCGGCGTGCCCCTTTTGCGGAGAGAGAAGCGTGGCGCCCCTGTCGCGCCCGACGAGATCCCAGGAGGCGCCGATCCCGACGTGGTGGATGAGCGACGACGATCGATATTGCGAAAGGATGCCGACCCGTTCGATCTCGGAGTGCATGAGGTTGCTGAGCGCGAAGTCGATCACGCGGTACATCCCGCCGAAGGGGAGGGCGGACTTCGGCCGCTCGAGCGTGAGGACGGAAAGCTCGTCCACCCGCCCGCCGGCCAGGATCATCGCGAGCACACGGCACATAGCGACCTCGCGTTCCGGGAAGGGGCGCTCGGATGGTACCAAATACGGGATCTCTCGCCTACCCCCGGGGCGCCTGCCGGGCGTCTTTGCCAAAATGGCGAGGAACGAGCGCCGCTCCCGGATATTCCGACCGACACGCTTCGACGTTTCCGGTGGACGGGAAGGCCCGAATCGCGATATTCTTCTCATTCCTAAGAAGATACGCGGTGAAGCCGCGGGCGGGCTCTCTGGCATAACGGATGCAATCCGTGGAACTTGCAGAGCAGAGGGCGCGGGCGCGCCTAGGGACCGAAGGGCGGCCCGTCGCGCCGCGGCGATCACGGCACTTCTCGTTCGCCAGAGTCGATTCTGGCGGGTCGGACACTCGATTCGGACGGTCCATTCGGGAAGTTCGGTCCTCCCGCCCGCGCGAAACCGCGCGGCCGGGGGTTCCGAGCGAAGGAGGAACATCATGCGGGATTGGGTCCTCGAGAGGGCGAGCCTTCCCTCCTTCATCGACTTCCTGTCGAAGAGATGGAAGGTGGTCGCGCCTCAGCGCCGGAACGAGATCCACGAGTTTCGCGAGCTCGAGGATCCGGCCGATCTTTGTCTCGACTATCCCACGACCATGCTCCCGCCGTCGCGCGTCTTTCTTCCGGACGGGGAGGTTCTCTATCGCTTTCAGCCGAACAGCCCGGGCTCGGCGGCCGCCGCGGCGGAAGAGAGACCGATCGCGCTCTTCGGCGTTCACACGTGCGACCTGGAGGGGATCTCGGTGATGGACGAGATCTACCTCGCCGCGCCGATCGATCGCGCGTACGCGCGCCGCCGCGAAGGGGCGTTCATCGTCGGGATCGAGTGCGCGGGCCCGTGCGTCGAGGAGAACCTCTGCGCGGACAAGGGAACGAACCACACCGAGAGGGTCTACGATCTTCTGCTTCACCCGGTCGACGAGAAGCGTTTCGTCGTCTGGGGGCGCACGAATCGTGGGAACGACGTCGCGGAGGAGAGCGGTCTCTTCCGCCCGGCCACGCACCAGGACCACGCCGCTCTCGACGACTTCCGCGCGGCGCAGGCGAGGATGTTCCGCCCGAAGTTCGGTCTCCGCCCGGATGAGCTATCGGCGCGCGTGCGCGCGAGCTGGGACGATCTGCTCTGGGTCGCGCAGTCGAGGCTCTGCATTTCGTGCGGGGCGTGCAACGTGGTCTGTCCGACTTGCCACTGCTTCACGACGCGCGACCATCTTCCGATCCGCGAGGACGGTCTCGGCGAACGTTGCCGCTACTGGACCGGCTGCCAGCTCGAGAGCTTCGCGAAGGTGGCGAGCGGGGAGAACTTCCGCGAGAAGAAGTCGCAGCGTCTCCGCCACCGCATCTTCAAGAAGGAAGTTTACGGAATGGATCGTTTCGGCCGGAGCGGCTGCGTCGGGTGCGGGCGGTGCGGGCACTTCTGCCCCGCCGACATCCGTCTGGTCGAGATCTTCGGTCAGCTCTCGGGGAAGGAGGTGACCTATGCCTGAGGTCCTCGCACCCGTGCCGATGATCGATGTCCCGGTGATGGCGAAGCTGAGGAAGATTCGGACTCTCACCGCGCGCGAAAAGCTCTTCGACGTGGAGCTCTCCGGGGGGCTCGCCCTGAACCACAAGCCGGGGCAGTTCGTCGTCGTCAGCGTCTTCGGAAGCGGGGAGGCGCCGATCTCGGTGAGCTCGCCTCCCAATCCGGGAAGCCCTTCGTTCCAGCTTTGCGTGCGCGACGCGGGATCGCTCACGCACCACATGCACGCATTGAGCGAGGGGAGCCCGATCGGCATCCGGGGTCCTTTCGGCAACGGCTTCCCCATTGAGGACCTCGAGGGGAACGACATCCTCTTCATCGCCGGAGGGCTCGGCCTCGCGCCGCTCCGCTCCCTGATCCGCCACGCGCTCGAGCGCAGAAGCCGTTTCGGAGGGCTCACGATTCTCTTCGGCGCGCGGAACCCGGGCGAAAGGCTCTTCCGCGAGGAGCTGGAGGAGTACGCGAAGGACAAGACGATCCGCTTTCTCGAGACCGTCGATGTCGGAGACGACGCATGGACCGGCCGCATCGGCGTGATCACGACGCTCCTCAAGGGCCTGGAAACCCGTCCGCGGAGCACGGTGGCGGCGGTGTGCGGCCCGCCGGTCATGTACAAGTTCGTCGTTCTCGAGCTTCTCTCGCGCGGCTTCCTCGAAGGGCGGATCTACATGTCGCTCGAGAGGCGGATGTGCTGCGGGATGGGGAAATGCGGCCAGTGCCAGATCAACGGAGTGTACGTCTGCAAGAACGGACCGGTTTTCCGATACCTGGACGCCAAGCGGCTTCCGGAAGCGCTCTAGCCGGGGGGGAGACACGATCATGAGCAAGCCGAAAGTCGGCGTCTTCAGCTTCGCGAGCTGTGAAGGATGCCAGTTACAACTCTTGAACATCGAAGATGAACTCCTCGACCTTCTGGGGCGGATCGAGATCGTGAACTTCCGCGAGGCGATGGACGAGAAGCGCGACGACTACGCGATCGCGCTGGTCGAGGGATCGATCGTGACGGAGATCGACGTCGAGGAGGTTCGGAAGATCCGGGGGAACGCGGCCTTTCTCGTCACGATCGGAGCGTGCGCGGTCACGACCGGCCTGAACGGCATGCGGAACTCCGTCGCGGCACGGGAGGCGTGGAAGCGCGTCTATCCGGATCGGGACTTCGATCCGGACGTCGCCCCGGAGGTGAGGCGGGTCTCGGAGGTGGTCAAGGTCGACTTCGAGATCCCGGGATGCCCGATCGACCGAGGCGAGCTGCTCTATGTGCTGACGACGCTTCTCCAGGGGCAGGTTCCGCGTCTTCCCGCGACGCCGGTCTGCGACGAGTGCCGCCGCGCGGGGAACCCGTGTTTGCTCGACCGCGGGATCTACTGCTTCGGTTCGATCACGCGAAGCGGCTGCCGCGCGATCTGTCCTGCCTTCGGCGAGAGCTGCTGCGGCTGCCGCGGGCTCCTACACGGCGCGCCGATCGAGGAGTTGATCGAGATCCTGGACAAGAAGGGATACTCCCGCGAGGAAGTCATCGTCCGCATGAATCAGTTCAACAGCCGCGACGACCAGGTCAAACCGCTCACCGGCGAGCTGGGGCGGCTTCGCAAGGAGGTGGCGGCATGAAGAAGCTCGAGGTGAACGTGCACCATCTGACCCGGGTCGAGGGGCACGGGAACATCAAGGTGCGCGCGTCGAACGGAAAGATCGAGGAGCTGAGGCTCGAGATCGTCGAATCGCCGCGTTTTTTCGAATCGATGCTGGTGGGACGCTACATCGACGAGGTGCCGCACATTACTGCGCGGATCTGCGGCATCTGCGCGCTCGGACACTCGACCGCCGCGGTCCGCGCCGCGGAGAACGCGCTCTCCTGGAAAGTTCCGGACGAGGTGATGTGGCTCCGCCGGCTCCTCATGGACGGCGAGACGCTGCAGAGCCACATCCTGCACGTCTACTTTCTCGTCGCGCCGGACTTCTTCAACGTCGGGAGCGTGATCCCCCTCGCGTCCACGCATCCCGAGGCGGTGAAGAGAGCTCTTCGCTTGAAGAAGGTCGCCAACGAGATGTGCGACATCCTCGTCGGTCGGAAGATCCATCCGGTGTCGATGGCGGTCGGCGGGTTCACCTACTGGCCGACGAAGAAGGATCTTTCAAGGGTGAAGGAGCTGCTCGAAGGCGCGCGTTCCGATCTGGACGAGACGGTGAAGCTCTTCGCCGGAATCGCGCCCCCCGCCCTGGAAAGCCCGACCGAGTACGTCGCCCTCCGCTCGGAGGGGGATCGCTACGAGTTCGTTCACGGCCGCGTGGCGAGCTCGACCGGCGAGTCGGTCGAGGAAAGGGACTACGCGAAGCTGATCACCGAAAGGACCGTGGGGCACAGCTCGGCGCGCCACGTGGCGACGAAGCGCGGCTCTTACGCGGTCGGCGCGCTCGCGCGCTACAAGCTGAACCACGATCGATTGACCCCTTGGGCGGCGGACGCCGCCAAGAAGCTCGGCCTCACGCCGAAGGCGACGAATCCCTTCCACAACAACACGGCGCAGATCGTCGAGAGCTTGCATGTGGTCGACGAAGGGATCGAGATGATCGGCCGGCTCATGAAGGTGAAGAGCCCGCCGGTCTACGCGCCTCTCAAGAAGAAGGCCGGGAGCGGCGCCGCGGCGGTCGAGGTCCCGCGCGGAATCCTCTTCCATCACTACGAGACAAACGACAGCGGGATCGTCGTCCGCGCGAACTGCATCATTCCGACCGGGCAGAACCAGGCGAACATCGAGATGGATCTTCATCGGTTCGTGCCGGCGCTGATGCAAGGAGGAAAGAACCAGGACGAGATCACGCGCGCGTGCGAGATGCTCGTCCGCGCGTACGATCCGTGCATCTCCTGCTCGGTGCACTTCCTGGAGGTGGAGATTGTCTGAGGAGCGTCTCCTCTTGATCGCCTTCGGGAACCCGCTCCGCCGCGACGACGGGGTGGGGCTCGCCGCGCTCGACGAGCTGAAGAGGCGCAGGTTGGAGCGGCCCGGGCTCGATTGGGTGGACGGAGGCGTCGGGGGGATCGACCTCCTCTCGCTTTTGGAAGGTTACGACCGTGCAATCGTGTTGGACGCGGTTCTCGCGAGGGAGGAGCCGGTCGGTACGATCGTCGAGGCCGGTCTCGAGGACGTTCGGTTCCTCCTCCGGCCGCGGCTTTCGCTTCACAATCTCGATCTCGGAACCGCGTTCGAGCTCGCGCGGGCCCTCGACCTCGATCTCCCGCGCGTGGAGTTCATCCTGATGCGCGTGCGGGAGGTCGGCCCCGGCGAAGGACTGACCGAAGCCGCCCGATCGGCGCTCCCGGCCATGGCGGAGGCGGCCGCCCGCAGGATCAACGGTTTCGCGAACCGGAAGAGCCGCGCGATCGCGGCCGAAACGGGTGAGGAGGGATGAAGAAACGATGAAGACGGCGGATCTGTCGAAATTCCCGATCTTCTCGGGGCTGACCCCGCAGGAAGTGCAGAAGATCGCCGCGATCAGTGAAGAGGTCTCGTTCCCGGACGGCGAGGCGATCTTCCGCGAGGGAGATCGTTCCTTGTTCCTGTATCTCATCCTGAGCGGGAGGATCTCCCTTCGCATGTCCCTTCCGAATCAAAAATCGCTGGCGATCGGAACGCTGGAGCCGGGCGAGGAGCTCGGCTGGTCCTCGGTTCGCAGAAGCAAGCCCTACACGGCGACCGCCGTCGCGATCGGCACGGTCGAGGTCGTGCGCATCGCGGCCGAGAGCCTCACGAAGGTGTTCGAGTCGGATCCGCGAATCGGCTACTACACGTGCCGGGGGCTTCTCGGGATCGTCGCGGAGCGCTTGGAGGAAGCGCGGCTCCGGATCGCCAACATGCAGACCGGATAGATCGCGTGTTGGTGGTTCATGCATGAAGCGAGCGTTGCGGAGGCGATTCTCGACATCGCGCGCCTGGCGGCGTCCGGCCATCCCGGCGCGCGGATCGTGCGGGTGAACGTCCGCGTGGGAGCTTTCGCCCACATCGACGACGAGGCTCTTCGGTTCGCCTTCGACGTGCTGAAGGAAGGGACGGCCTCGTCGGGGGCGGCGCTCGAGATCGAGCGGGAACGGCTTCAGGGGCGTTGCTCGGCGTGCGGGACCTCCTTCGAGGCCGGGTCTCCCGAGAACGCGTGCCCGGGGTGCGGGAGCTTCGAGGTCTATTGGAGCGGCGACGGAGGTTCGCGCGTCGTCTCGATCGACGTGGACGACGGAACTTCCTGAGACCGGCGGGAGGGGCGCGACTCGGCGGTTCTTCCCGCGCGCGAGAGGATGAGATGGAAAGGCCGAGGACCACGGTCCGCATTCTGGAGAAGATCAGCAAGGCGAACGATGTGATCGCGGCGGAGAACCGGAGCGAGTTTCTCGCGCGCGGTCTCGCGGTGATCAACCTTCTCGGGTCGCCCGGATGCGGGAAGACGACCCTCATCGCGGCGACGGCGGCTCGACTCCAAGCGCGGCCGATTGCCGTCGTCGAGGGGGATGTGGCCGGGAGCGTGGACGCGGAGTTTCTTGCGGGGAAGGGGCTCCCCGCGATCCAGATCAACACGGGGGGCGGGTGCCATCTCGACGCGGGGATGGTCCGCGAGGCGATGCGCGCGCTCGTGCCCGCTGAAGGTTCGATCGTCTTTATCGAGAATGTCGGGAACCTGATCTGCACCGCCGGCTACGATCTCGGCGAGCAGATTCGGGTTCTTGCGCTCAGCACGCCGGAAGGCGACGACAAGCCGCACAAGTACCCGGGTATCTTCGCCTGCGCCGAGGTTCTTCTCATCACGAAGAGCGATGTAGCTTCCTATGTCGGTTTCGACTCGCAGGCGCTTCGACGGCGCGCCCTCTCGCTCAACCCCGGTCTCGTGATCTTCGAGGTTTCCGCCGTAAAGGGAGACGGGATGGATGCCTGGTGCAACTGGCTCGCGGCCCGGGCGGGGGAGAAGAAATCATGCGAATGAACGCGACGTATCTTCAGCAATTTCTCTCCGATTCGGCGAGGAAGGCGAAGCGCTCCGAGATCCGCGAGCTTCTGAAGCTCACCGCAAGGCCGGAGGTCATCAGTCTCGCCGGCGGGCTTCCGTCTCCCGAAACGTTCCCGCTCGAGGAGATCGCGGAGCTCGTTCCGGGGATGCTCCGCCGTTACGGCGCGGCCGCCCTGCAATACGGGCCGACCGAGGGGGACATCGGTCTCCGCGAAGAGCTTCAGAAGATGATGGCCGAGGACGGACTGCCGGATCTCTCGATCGACCGGATCCTCGTCACGTCCGCGAGCCAGCAAGGTCTCGACCTCACGGGGCGCGTGTTCCTCGCGCCGGGGGACACGGTCGTGTGCGGACTTCCGAGCTACCTCGGCGCTCTCGGCGCATTCGCGGCATCGGGCGCGCGCATGACGGGGATCGTCGAGGACGACGAGGGGATGCCCCCCTCCAAGCTCGAGGAGCGCCTGATCGCGCTCCGCCGCCAGGGGATCCGGCCGAAGCTCGTCTATCTCGTTCCTGATTTCCAGAATCCCTCCGGCGTGACGCTCTCGCTCGCCCGTCGCTTGGACATCCTCTCAATCGCTTCGGAGTTCGATCTTCTCGTCCTCGAGGATAGTCCCTATCGGCAGCTCCGCTATGTCGGCGAGCATGTGCCGAACATGAAGAGCCTCGATCGGGACGGACGCGTCATCTCGCTCTTCACGTTCAGCAAGATCCTCTTCCCGGGGCTCCGGCTCGGGTGGCTCGTCGCCGACGAAGAGGTCGTGAGCCGCTACGTCGTGGCGAAGCAGCCGGTCGATCTCTGCACGAGCGCCCTCACCCAGCTTCTCGCGCGGGAGTACCTGAAGACAGGCCGTCTCCCCGCGCAGATCGAGAGGACGAAGGATCTCTACCGCGAGAAGCGAAGGGTCTTCCTCGAGACGATCGAGAAGGAGATCGATCCATCGTGGGGCGTTCGATGGACGCGGCCGGAGGGAGGGCTCTTCCTTTGGATGACTCTCCCCGAGGGGATGAGCGCGCGCGCCCTCCTCGATCTCGCGCTCAAGGAGAACGTGGCGTTCGTCTGCGGAGGCGCGTTCCACTGCGACGGGAGCGGGGAGAACACGCTTCGCCTCAACTTCAGCTATTCCGCGAACGAGCAGCTTGTCGAGGGCTTGCGGCGCATCGCGCGCGCGATCGAGAAGATGATCCGCTCGCGATCCTCCGCGGAGGATGTCCTGCACGCGGAAGACCCGGCCGCTCTCCCCGTGCATCACGGAGTCCACTCGCTCGAACAGCTTTCCTGGAACCTCGGACTGTCGGAAGTGGTCGAGTAGCGCGCGAAGGAGTGTGCGATGACGAAATGCCCGTACTGCAATCACCAGCCGAGCGAGAGCGCGCGTTTCTGCGAAAACTGCGGAGCGATCCTGCAAAGGAACGATCCGGCCTATCAGCTCGCTTATGCGCATCGTCTCGAAATGGAAGGACGGTTCGGCGAGGCGATTGCCGAGTACGAAAAGCTGATCGAGAAAGGGGTGATGCGCGAGCAGCTCCCCGCCCTACGAAAGCACCTCGGGAACCTGCATTTCCGCATGGGGCATCTCCGGCGCGCGAAGGAGCACTTGCGGGCCGCGTGCGAGATGGAACCGGGGAACGCGGCGTTCTGGCACGATCTCGGGGTCGTGGAGTATCACGGGGCGGAGTTCGACGACGCGATCGCCGCCTTTCAAGAAGCCCTCGTGCGCGACGCGGACTTGCTTCTCGCGTATTTCTGGCTGGGGAACGCTCTTTATCATCGCGGAAGGAACGACGAGGCGATCGAGGCCTTCGGGGAGCTTCTCGACCGCTACCCGAACTTCATGGTCGGGCACTTCCATCTCGGCGTGATCCACGCGAGGCGCGGAAACGTCGAAGAGGCGGAAGGCCATTTCCGCAAGATTCTGCAGAAGAACCCGGAGGCGGCGGCCGCGCAGTTCTACGTTACCCCCGAATCTTCTTAAGGGGCGCTCGTCTCGGGCGGCGTTCGAACCATTCGAGCGGCCGCGGGGAACTGCTCGAAGGCCGCGAGGCGTTCGACGGAGAGAGAGATGAACACAATCGGGATCCGGAGAGAGGACAAGAGCCGCTGGGAGCGAAGAACGCCGATCATTCCCGAAGCGGTGGCGAAGCTCGTGCGGGAAGGCATCCCCGTGCGCGTTCAGCCGTCGGACAACCGGATCTTCCCGAATGAGGAGTTCGTCCAGGCGGGCGCGACGGTGAACGAGGATCTCTCTCCGTGCTCGATCGTTTTTGGAGTCAAGGAAATCCCCGTGCGCGCCTTTCGGGAAGGGACGGCGTACGCTTTCTTTTCGCACACGATCAAGGGACAGAGCTACAACATGCCGATGCTTCGCCGGATGATGGAGCTCGGATGCCATCTGATCGACTACGAGAAGATCACCGACGCGGAGGGGAGGCGGCTCGTCCTCTTCGGCTATCACGCGGGCCTCGCGGGGATGGTCGAGACTCTTTCCGCCGTCGGGCTCCGGCTCCGTTGGGAAGGTTACGAGACCCCGCTCGCCTCGATCCGGAGCCCCCACGAGTACGATTCCATCGACCACGCGACGGAGGCGATCGCGAGAGCGTCGAGGGAAATCGAGGCGGGGAACTGGCCGGATGAGCTTCGTCCGTTCGTCGTCGGCTTCGCCGGCTACGGGAACGTCTCCCGGGGAGCGCAGTATGTCTTCGACTTCCTCGATCCCCGCGAGGCGGACCCCGCGGAGCTTCCGAGAATCGGCGCCGAGACGGCGAGCCCCAATCCTTTCGTGAAGACGGTCTTTCACGAGAGGCACATGGTGGAGCCGATCGAGGAGAGCCGCCCGTTCGATCTCCAGGAGTACTACAGGGAGCCGTCGAAGTACCGCGGGGTCTTCGAGAAGCACCTTTCCTGTCTCGATGTTCTCGTGAACGCGATCTACTGGGAGGAGAAGTACCCGCGGCTCGTCACGTGCGAGCACGTGAGACGAACGTGGAAGGAGGGACAGCCGCGGCTCCGTGTGATCGGCGACATCAGTTGCGACATCAACGGATCGATCGAGTGCACCGTCCGCCCGACGGAGCCCGGAGCTCCCTGTTATGTTTACGAACCGGCGCGGAACCGGCATCTCGACGGAGTGGAAGGGGAGGGGCCGGTGATCATGGCGGTTGACATTCTCCCCGCCGAGTTGCCGAGGGACGCCTCGCACGTGTTCAGCCGGGCGCTCATGCCGTTCCTCCCCGCCCTCGCGCGGGCCGATTTCTCCAAGGAGATCGAAAACGCGGGTCTCCCCGACCCGATTCGCAAGGCGGTCATTCTCCACAAGGGGAGGCTGACGGAAGGCTACCGCTATTTGGCCTCGTACGTCGGCCGGGAATGATCTGAAGAAACCCTAGGATCAACAGAGGAAGCAAGACATGAAGCGAGTTCTCGTCCTCGGCGCGGGTCTGGTCGCGAAACCTTTGGTTCGTTATCTGCTCGACCAGCGCGGTTTTCGCGTGATCTGCGCGAGCCGCACGGTGTCGAAAGCGGAAGCGCTCATCGGGGGGCATGAGCGGGGTGAAACGAAGCCTCTCGATCTCACTGATCCGGGGGCGCTTCCGTCGCTGGTGGCGGATTCCGATCTCGTGATCAGCATGGTGCCTTACACGTTTCACGTGCAGGTGGCGGAGCTCTGCATCGCGCACAAGAAGCAGTTCGTCTCGACTTCGTACGTGAGCCCGGCGATGAAGGCCCTCGATGGGAAGGCGCGCGCGGCCGGCGTGATGCTCCTCAATGAGATCGGACTCGATCCGGGGATCGACCACATGTCGGCGATGCGGGTCTTCAACGACGTGCGGAGCCGGGGAGGGAAGATCAAGAGCTTCATGTCGTACTGCGGCGGGCTCCCCGCGCCGGAAGCGAACGACAACCCGCTCGGCTACAAGTTTTCGTGGTCGCCGCGCGGGGTGCTTCTCGCCGGGAAGAACAGCGCGAGATACCTCAAGGACGGCAAGGTGCGCGAGATCCCGTCGGAGAACCTCTTTCTCGATCGGTGGCCGCTTCGCGGCGTGCCGGGGGCGGGGGACTTCGAGGCGTATCCGAACCGGGATTCGATCGGTTACATCGACATTTACGATCTGAAGGATTCTGCGACGGTCCTCCGAGCGACGCTACGGAATCCGGGTTGGTGCGAGACGCTAAAGTGCATCGTCGATCTCGGCTTGCTCGACACCGAGGAGAAGGACCTTGGCGGTCTCACCTATGGCGGAATGATCGATCGGCTCGCTCCCGGAGGCGGGGACCGGCGCGCCCGCGCGGCGAAGAAACTAGGGATGGCGGAGGGCTCGACCGCGATTCGGAACATCGAATGGCTCGGTCTCTTCAAGGACGATGCGATCCCCCTGAAGAAAGGGGGGTTCATCGACGTTCTCACGCACCGGATGCTCGAGAAGATGTCGTACAAACCCGGCGAGCGGGACATGATCGTTCTCCATCACGAGTTCGTCGGGGAGTTCGACGGCGGCAAGAAGGAGAAGATCGCATCGACGCTCGTCGACTTCGGCTTCCCGAAAGGCGATTCGGCGATGTCCCGGACGGTCGGCTATCCCGCGGCGATCGCGGCCCGTTTCCTTCTCGAAGGAAGGATCGAGGGGAGCGGCGTGCACATTCCGGTCGCGCCGGAGATCTACCATCCGGTTCTGGGCGAGCTCGATCGTCTCGGCATCAAGTGTGTGGAGAGGACGGAAACGCTTCGGTAGTTCGGCGAGATCGCATCCTCGATCGAGGCCCGGGCGCGCTCTACCCGCTCATCGCGCGGATGGTCGAACGCGGCTGGCTGAAGCGCACGAGCGGGGCGAAGGGCGTCCCAAGCCCTCGCAAGGCGTATTCGATCACGAACAAGGGTCGAAAGGTCCTCGCGATCCTCTCCGACCCGATCGAGGAGCTTCACCGAGAGATCGTGCGCGGAGAGAAGGGAACAAGCGGTCGATGAGAATGAGAGCACAAGTGCCCCCCGGCCTTCTCTCGTGGGGACCCGTTCGCTGCCTTGTCCGGTCACCCATCTTCCCCGTTGGAGTTCAGATCGCCTTCCTCGGCGCCGTCGCGGCGCTCGCGGCGAACGGGTGGCGCGTAGGCGCCGGCCGAACGCCGGATGAGCTCATGGTTCTTCGGAAGACCAATCTCACCACGCTCTTTGTCTGGGGTCTCTGGTGGCCCGGGATGATCGCCGCCGCCCTCGCGTTCGGGAGGGTTTGGTGCACGGTCTGTCCGATGGAGCTGGCGAATCGGGCCGGGGACGCTCTTGCCCGTCTCGGGGGCTGGCCGCGCGCTCGTCTCGGAAAGATCCTTCGCGCCGGATGGCTCGTCGTCTTCATCTATCTTGTCCTTCAGTTCCTCGTCGCGGGGGCCTCTCTTCACCGAAACCCCCACCTGACCGCAGTCATGCTCCTCGCGCTTCTCTGGCTC
This sequence comes from Candidatus Eisenbacteria bacterium, assembly GCA_016867715.1. Lineage (NCBI taxonomy): Bacteria > Candidatus Eiseniibacteriota > Candidatus Eiseniibacteriota bacterium. The sequence goes on from VGIW01000002.1 coordinate 16,041, forward strand.
GCGCTCGCGGCCGGTGTGTTCTTCCGCGAGCGCCGGTCCTTTTGCAGGGCGTTCTGCCCCGCTGCGGCGCTCCTCTCCGCCTACGGACGATACACTCCGGTTCAGCTCGAAGCGCGCGATCCGTCCGTCTGCGAGGCGTGCGAGACCAAGGAGTGCGTGCGCGAGGCGAATCGCGACCGCTTCGACAAGCGGAGCTGTCCATCCCTCCTCGTCCCGTATCGGCGCGCCGCGTCCGATGGATGCGTGCTCTGCCTCCAGTGCGCGAAGGTCTGCCCGCACGGGAACATGGATTTCGGACCGACCGCGGCGGACGCGCCCGTCCGACGGAAAGCGCTTCTCCTCCCCTACGAGGCGGCATTCGTATTAGTCGCATTCGGTTTCGTCGCGCACGAGGTCATCGGCGAGGTGAAACATTTGGATCGGATCTTTCATGCAGTTCCCCTCCGCCTCAATGCTCTCTCTCCGGGAGTCCCGTTCGGATGGTTCGAGGCCGTCTGGTTTCTCGCGATCTTCCCGCTCGCGGCATGGGCGGTCGTCGCGGGCGCCGCGTTCGTCGCGGGGCATCGCGGGGGACTCAAGAACCTCCTTCTCGCGGCGGCCACCGGCGCCGCCCCGATCGTCGCCGTCGCGCATCTTGGAAAAGCTGCGGCGAAAGTCTCCTCGTGGAGCGGCTTCCTCCCGCTCGCGATGCGCGATCCACGCGGGACCGAGACGCTCGCCCGGCTGGCGGGGGGCGGTCTTCCCGCTCCCAAGTCATTCGTCGAGCTCTCCGTTCTCGGATGGGCGATGATCGCGCTCGTGTTTTTCGCAGGGTGGATTGCGGCGCGATGGAGCCGCGGCTTGCCGGCCGATTCGTTCGTCGCCGCTCGCGCCGGTCTTGGGATCTCGTTCCTTCTCTTCGCGGCCGTGTTCGCCGTCTGGATTCGGTAGGAGGTCCGGGTGGACTTCGCGATCGTCTCGTTCGCGGCTCTCTTCGCTTCCGCGCTCGCCTTCTTCAGCGGGTTCGGTCTTGGGACGCTCCTCCTTCCCGTCTTCGCCCTCTTCTTCCCCGTCGAGGTCGCCGTCGCGGCCACGGCCGTCGTGCACGGGGCGAACAACATGCTTAAGATCGCCGTCGTCGGGAAGCATGCGGACCGCGATCTCGTGCTCCGTTTCGGACTGCCGGCAATCGCGGCCGCGCTCGCCGGCGCCGCGCTTCTTGGATACGTCGCCGGCTTCGGCGAGCTGGCCAAGTACCCGGTCGGCGCGCGGACGGCGATCGTCACTCCGGTCAAGCTCGCGATGGGAATCCTCATGCTCGTCTTCGCGCTCTTCGAGCTCCTCCCGCGGTTTCGAGCGATCGAGTTCGGCCGCAAGTACCTCGCGCTCGGCGGCGTTCTCTCCGGGTTCTTCGGCGGCTTCTCCGGACATCAGGGCGCGCTTCGTTCCGCGTTTCTCGTGCAGACAGGGATCTCGACTCAGGCCTTCGTCGGAACGAACGCCGTCATCGGGTTTCTGGTCGATGCGATGCGGATCGCGACCTATGCTGCTCTCTTCCTTCTCAATGGGATGAAGAACCCGATCGGACCGGAAGAGCGGTCGCTCGTTCTCGCCGGCGTTCTCGCCGCTTTCGCGGGCGTTCTCGTCGGAAAGAACCTCTTGCCGAAGATCACGATGAGTGCGGTGCGGACGCTGACCGGCATCCTTCTTCTCGTCATCGCCCTCGCTCTCGGCTCGGGCATCATCTGACGGATCGGTCCGTCTCCCCCGGCGCGCCCGCTCGACCGGCGGCGCGGCTTTGCATTGATTACGAATACCCTCTGAACCGATCTTCCTCCGCCGGCGGGCGCCGCGGGCCGTGCGCTCCGAGATGGCCGGCCGAACCCGCGGCGCGGCGGCTCATGGATCGACACGGAGGTCTGCATGAACGAACACTGGACCCGGGGCTACGCGTTCCCGGAGGTTCTCGTCTCGACCGAGTGGGTTGCCGCGAACCTGGACAACCCGAAAGTCCGCATCGTGGAATCGAACGAAGACCCGCTCCTCTATCGCGCGAAGCACATCCCCGGCGCGGTCGAGGTGGACTGGACCCGCGATCTCAACCATCCGATCGTTCGCGACTATCTGAGGCGAGACGGCTTCGAGAAGCTCGCGGGCCGTGTCGGAATCACGCGGGATACGACCGTGGTCTTCTACGGCGACAAGAGCAACTGGTGGGCGTGCTACGCCTACTGGATCTTCAAGCTCTTCAACCATCCGACCGCGCGGATCATGGACGGAGGAAGGCCGAAGTGGGAGAGAGAGGGACGTCCGATGACGAAGGAGATCCCGTCGATCGCGCCCGCGAAGTACGAGGCGCCCGAGCGGGACGATACCGTGCATCGAGCCTTCCGCGACGAGGTGCTCGCGCACATCGAGGCGGGAAAGGCGCTCGTCGACGTGCAGAGCCCCGAAGAGTATTCGGGAGAGCGTCTTCACATGCCCGACTATCCGAACGAGGGGGCGCTCCGCGGAGGGCACATCCCGGGAGCGTTCAGCATTCCCTGGTCCCGCGCGGCTCATCCCGAAGATGGAACGTTCAAGAGCGCAGAGGAGCTCCGGAAGATCTACGTCGACGAGAAGGGTCTTTCGGAGACGGACGACATCATCTTCGCGGTGGAGAACCCGCAGGGAATCTCCGCGAAGGCGCTCGCGGTGATCCTCGACGAGGGTTTGTCGGGCGAGCCGCCCGAGACGATCGCCGGCGTCTCTCCGGACATCGTTACCACGATCTTCGATCGCGAGCTCTCGATGGGCAAGAGCCTCGGGCTCATGGGCATGGTCCACATGGCGCTCTCGCTCGCCCGCAGGCGCACGGCTTCGAAAGCGGGCGGATAGGAACAAGCGCGGCGGTCCGCGCGGCGATCGCGCTTGTCGTCCCGCTTCGCCCTCCGCTAAGATCGGCGGAAACCCGAGGGAGGGAAGCGCGTGATCTCGTCGCCGGCCGCCGTTCTCACGGTTCTTTCCGCGCTCGCGGCGTTCTTCTTTTGGCTTGAAGCGCGGACGAGGTGGCGTCTCTTTCAATACGCGCCGCCCCTCCTCTTCATCTACGGCATCCCGGTGGTCCTTTCGAACACGGGCGTGATCCCGACCGAGAGCCCGGTCTACTCCGGGATGCGCGCGATCATGCTCCCCGTCTTCCTCACGCTCATGCTCCTCTCGCTCGACTGTCGAAAGGCGGTGCGCGTGATGGGACGAGGGATCTTCGTAATGCTTCTTGGGAGCGCGGGGGTCGTGATCGGCGCGCCGATCAGCTACGCGATCGTGAAGGGCGGTCTCTCTCCGGATGCATGGAAGGGCTTCGGCGCGCTCGCGGGGAGCTGGATCGGCGGAACGGGGAACCTCGCGGCGGTGGCGGGAGCACTCGACACGCCCCCGGAGGAGATGGGGCTCGCGGTCCTCGCGGACAACCTCGTCTACGTGATCTGGCTGCCGATTCTTCTTGGTTCAAAGAACTGGGCGGATCGTTTCAATCGGTTCACCGGCGTTCCAGAGGAGCGTCTCTCGCGCATGGAGGAGGCGGCGAAGTCGATCGAGAGGGAGGAAGGAGCGCTCGGGATGCGGGATCTTCTCCTTCTCGCGACGCTCGGCTTCGCGGTCGCGTGGGCGGCGAAGGGGATCGCGGGCCGGGTTCCCGCGTACGAGCCGGTCCTCTCCAAGGGAACGTGGGAGATTCTTCTCGTCACGACGTTCGGGATCCTTCTCTCGTTTACGCCCGCGAGGAGAATCGCGGGGAGCCAGCCGCTCGCGATGGCGATGGTCTATCTCTTCGTCGCGTCGATGGGGGCGCGGGCGGAGCTTTCGGGGCTCGGTCGCGCGCCGTGGTTCGTCGCCGGCGCCTATATCTGGATCCTCGTTCACGGGATCGTGATCGTGATCGCTGCGCGGATCTTCCGCGTCGACGCGCACACCGCGGCGATCTCCTCGGCGGCGAACATCGGCGGGATCGCGTCCGCCCCGATCGTCGCGGCGCACCACAAGAAGACGCTCGTGCCGGTCTCGATCCTGATGGCGCTGATCGGATACGCGATCGGGAACTACTGCGCGATCGTCGCCGCGCAGCTCTGCTTCTGGGTCAGGGGATAGCCGGGGGGAATTCGGTACCTGATACCCCATTTCCCCCAGGAAGCATTCCCAACGGTCGAGTCATGGCTCGGAAATAGGGCATCGGAAATAGGGTATCAGGTACCGAATACAGATGAGCCCCGCCTCTCGGCTCCGGAGCCTCTGGCGTTCGAGGGGAATCCCGGTCACCCGTCTCTTGGAAATCACTTCGCGGCGATCAGGTGAAGCGCGAGGCCCGCGCCGAGGAGAAGCCCCGCGGCGAAGGGGATCCACGGAAACGAAATCGGGACGCCACCCGCGTAGATGAGCGGGTGGTTCGCCATGAACGCGTAGAGGAGAAGGGCGAGCGAGAGGGCGCCGAGAAGCCAGTGAACCTTCCGCACGCGGATCGGAGCGGCGCGTCGCTCTCGAACGGCGATCGCGGCGCCCGCCGCGATGAGGAACACCGAAACGAGGACCGGTGCGAGAACCGGTCCCGTCCAGATGAGCGGGATGAGAAAGAGAACGTCCCACGTGAGGAGCGACCCCGGCCAACCGAGCGTGACGAACAGGCTGAGGTAGAAGACGATATCCCACACCCCGAAGAGAAACGCGAAGTGCCCGAAGCGCTCCCAGCGAGTCTTTCCCGCGAGGTGGGCGACCGCGGCGAGCATCGCGAGCGTCGCCGCCTCGCGCGTGATCTCGACCGTCGCGTGATCGAGGGATGCGAGAAGGAGCGGGAAGCGGAAGCCGTCCGGGTAGTAGATCTCTCGAAGATAGACGACGACCGCCGCCTCGAGATAACCGAACGCGGCTCCGAAAACGGCGAGAGGAAGAAAGCTGCCCGCCAGGGAGGCGCTCTCCCCGCGCCCTCCGAAGACTGAAGAACCCACCGCGCCCCTACCGGCGGTCGGGGAAGAGGAGGCTTGCCTCGCGGACCGACTCGTAGTCGCCGCTCTCCGCGTCCACGAGGTAGTCGACCTGATAGAGATCGGTGAGGAGCTTGCGCCCCTTTTCGTCCTCGCCCATCCGGAGGAGGATCTCCAGTACCTTGTTCGTGACCTTCGGGTTCTCTTCGATATAAACCTTCGATCCGGTGATCGTGTCGCCCGGGATCGGCTTCGTGTAGAAGATCGCCTTCACGAGGCGGCGTTCCTTGGCGTTCAGGTATTGCGTCCAGGCGCCCCGCTGGTTCTCGGTGTCGTTCGCGAAGACGGCGCCTGCGTCCACCACGCCGTCCACGACCGCGCGAACGAGCTCGTCGTATCCGCCGATGAACGAGTTGCTCGCGAAGTAGGTGTCCGTGTCGATCCCCTCCGCGTGCAGGGCCGCTTTCGTGAAGATGTAGCCTGCGGTGCTGCTCGGGTAGGTCCACCCCATTCTTTTCCCGCGAAGGTCCGCGAGGCTCTCGATCCCGCTCCCCTTCCGGACGATGATCGCGCCCCAATAGAACGGGTTCGCCCCGCGCACCGACTTGAGGAGAACCCGTGCGTTTTTCTTCTGCTCCGCCTTCACGAAGCTGAGCGGAGAGAGCCAAGCGAAATGGACTTCGTTCTTCGTGATGCCGTTGATGAGGTCCTCGTAATCCCGGCTGACCACCGGCTCGAAGTCGTAGCCGGTCTTCTCGGACATGTACGAGCAGAACTCCTTTGCGAGGATGGAGAGCTGCTCGCGGTTGTGCGACGGATAGAACCCGAGACGAACGGTCGTCTTCTCCTTCGCGTCGAGCGGAAGCGCGGCGAGAATGCCGAGACTGAGAACAAGGGAGAGAGGAATCGGGAGCCTTCTCATTGTGCACCTCCAGGCAACGGGGTCCCCGATCAATGCTAGACCTCCAAGGGGTGCTCGTAAACGAGATTCGGTGAGTGGGGGGCGGTTCTAGAAGAGGACGGATCCGATCGGGTGGGAACGGAAAGCTCCGGAGCCGAGGGTGAGGCTCGCTTGCTCAAACATGCCGCGCGCGGCGCGCGGCAACTCGCCGCTCTGCCTCGCCCCCGTCTCCGGAGCAAGACAAACCTGGGCGCGTGAGACCCGCCGTCCACCAACGCAACCACGGCGGGTGGCGGCCACGGGCGCCTGCTCGCGCGTAGGCCACCAAGTGCGTAGGCGCGACTGGCCGGAGCGCGAGCGGGCTGTGGCCGACAGGACCCGCCGTCCGAAGACCGAGCCACGGCGGGTGACCGCGGCAAGTGTCCGCGAGGAGGGCTTACCTCACGAGATGCAGCTTCCTCGTGTCGCTCCGCTCGCCGGCGGCAAGACGGACGAGGTACGTGCCGCTCACGACCGGCCGCGAGCGGTCGTCTGTTCCATCCCAACGCGCCTCGTGGTCTCCCGCTGAACGCTCGCCGTCGGCGAGCGTCCGCACGAGACGCCCGTCGAGCGAATAGACCCGGAGCGTGACGCGCGCCCTCTCGGGGAGGGAGAAGGGGATCGTCGCGGCCGGGTTGAACGGGTTCGGACGAGGAGCGCTGATCGCGAGGCGGAGGGGAGGAGCCGCTCCGGCGACGGAGGTCGCCACCTCGTTCGCCTGGTCGAGGAGCCAATCTTCCGGATCGAAGAGGACCGCGTTCGGCTCGGCGGTCACTTCAAAGATGAAGCGATTGACGGCGGCGTCGACCCATCCGACGACGGTCGTGTCGCCCCCTTCGGTCTCGATTCGAAAGTCGACCGGCATCGTGTAGATCGGGCCGACGCTCTGCACCTGGCGTGTATCGATCGTCACGCGAAACACGCCGGGAGACGTTTCCTCGGCGATCCACCCCCAGTCGAAGACCGGGTGCCCGCCCTGATAGATCCACTGGTCGAAGAACCAATCGAGGTCGGCGCCGAAGACGCCTTCGCACGAAGCGACGAAGTCGTGGGTCTTCGCGTCGCCGTACGCGTGGTCGGCGAGGTAGGCGTTCAGGCATGCGAAAAAGAGAGAATCCCCCACGACGTGCCGGAGCATGTGAAGAACCGCGCCCCCCTTCTCGTAGGAGACCGTCCCCCACAGGAAATCCGGGTCGTAGATCGGGTAGGTCAGGTTGTGCGCGTTCATGAGATAGGGCCGCATGATGCTGTTCGTGACGTACGATCGGTAGCTCGCCTCGCCGTGGGCCCATTCGCGCCAGAGCGCCTCGCAGTAGGTCGCGAAGCCCTCCGAAAGCCAGACGTCCCGCCAGTCGCCGTAGGTGACGCAATCGCCGAACCACTGGTGCGCAAGCTCGTGGGAAAGGATGTCGTCATAGAGCGTGTCGCCCGTCATCAGCGCGATGCTATGGAAGACGCACGTCTGATGCTCCATGTCGCCGATCGGGGTCGTCACGAAAGAGAACTTGTCCCCCGGGTACGGATACGGCCCGAAAAGATCCTCGAAGGCGGCCATCATGAGGTCCACGTTCCGGAACGTGCCCCCGGCGAGGTGGGCGTGCGTGCGGTGGACGTAGTAGACGATGCGCGGGTCGGCGCCGTCGGGGATCGCGTCGTACTTGGCGATCGAAACCGCCATGAGGTAGGTGGCGATCGGATGGTCCTCGCTCCAGTACCAGGTGTTCGTTCCGGCGACGGAGTCGACGACGACGCTGTCGAGCGTGCCGTTCGCGACACCGACCTTCGCGAGCGAAGTGGTGACGATGATGTCCGAGGTCGCCTTGTCGCACGGCTGGTCGACGCCCGGGAACCACGTTCTCCCCATCGACGGCGGATCGGTGTAGAGCCCGACCCCCATGCTGAAGTCGGTGATCGGCGGCGCGTCGTAGATCCAGAAGCCCCCGAACCCGCCCGCCCCCTCGTTCCAAGGAGCTCCGCCGTAGACGATTCGGACGACCGCCGTGTCGGTCGCGGGAAGCGGTTCGTCGAACGCGATGAGAAGGGTGTCGCCGTCGTGCGTGTACGCGAGGGGCGTCGCGCCGAGAAAGACGCCCGAGACGACGAGATCCTTGAGATCGAGACGAATCGACTCGAGCGCTTCCTTCCGGCTCGCGATCGTGACGAACGCGTCGCCGGCGAGGGTTCCGCCCGCGTGGTTCACGTTCAGGCGAAGCTCGTAGTGGACGACGTCGAAGGAGTCCGGGCAGGCGGTCGGCTCGGTCCGGAGCGCCTTCCCCCGCGCGCGCTCCTCGACAAGCCGCGCGGAGAGCCTCTCCGTTTCGCCCGGGCTCTCGCCCGCGACGATGCGGTCCTTGGGGCGGAGACCTCCAAACTCGGCGGCGAGGGCGGCGCCGAGGAGAACGAGCGCGACGGGAAGAACGACGAAGAGAACGGCTGCGGGACGCCTCATGGGGGTCTCCTTTCCCGGAGAAACCGGTCGTCACTGGTCGGGGAGCCGATCTCTATTCTATCACAAGAGGACGCCGCGAGGCTATCGCTTGCGAAGCGGGGATTCGCCCTTGGGCTCCTCGGTTTCAGTTGTATTGAACGTATACGATCGAACGATCATGTTTTCATCGAAACGAACCACGAGGTCTTTGGTCCTGTCCTCTCCGAAGAGAGAGTAGCGGTACTTTCCGTAGGTCCACGTCGGGTTCCCGTCCTCGATCCCGGTCCGCCAAGGATCGCCGAACATCTGCCGGACCTCCTCGCTGGTCGTCTCGCCGATACGGAGCTTCCACACGCGATCGCTTGGGAAATCGCGGCCCACGCTGGCGCAGGCCAATCCAATCAACGAGGCGGCAAGGAGAGAGAGAAAGAGAGCGCGGCTCATCGTCATCGACGCGACTCCTCATGCCTCCCGCACCGGGGCGGGAGGGTCGAAGAAGGTCCATCCCGGGCAGCGAACCACTCGGGGCTCATTCGACGCTGATGATACAGAAGAGACTCGAGCTTGCCACCTCTTCGATGCGGACCGGAAGACCGAGAGGGGAGACGAGGTCCCGGAAGGCGTCCGCCCCGACCGTCTCGAGGCGGAGGCCGTCCTTGCAGGCGATGACGCCGTTCCGCGTCGCCTCCTCGTCAATCGCTCCGACGAGCCCGCGCGCAGCTTGCGCGCGAAACCACTCGAGCCTCCCTTCCCAGAAGCGTTCCGCGTAGCTCGAGAAGAGAACGCGCCCGCCCGGCCTCGTGACGCGCACGGCTTCCCGGACGAGCGCTCTTCGGTCGACGTGAAACGCCGCGATCCCGTTCTGCGCCGAGACGGTGAGATCGAACGTGCGGTCAAGAAAGCCGAGCCCCGCCGCGTCCATACACGCGAGGCGCGCGCGCCGCTCGCCGCGAAGAACCTCGCGGGCGAGGAGCAAGCTCTCGATCGATGTGTCGATCCCGAAGAGCGCGCGCCTCGGCGCCGCGAGGGCGCCAAGCACCCGCCCGTATCCGCACCCGAGCTCGAGGATCCGGCCCTCGCGCGGGGCGCTCCTCTCGATGAACGCGATCTCATCCTCGAGGTACGCGCGCGCGCGCGGAGGGGCGGTCAAGTAGACCTCGCGGAGGCGTTCCCCCGAGAGCTTCTTCGCGTAGTAGCCGGCGAAGGGGTTTGGTCGGTCGCCCATGCGGGGACTCCAGAAGGGGAACGGCGAACCGGCGGCGGCCCCGCCGGCGGATCAGGAGCGCCTGCTCCGCCCCCCGCCGTAGTCGAGCCGCGTGACCACGTAAGTGCCGCTCCGCTCGTCGGTCTTCAGCGCGATGTAGCCGGCCTTCTCCGCGTCCTCGAGAAGATCGCTGAAGCTCCGGTAGCCGTGGCTCGCCTCATTGAACGAAGGGCGCTTCCGCTTCATCGTGTCTTTGACGAGCGAGGAATAGATCACGCCGTAGTTCTCCCGCTGAAGGGCGCGGATGGCGTCGAAGAGGAGAAAGAAGACCTCGCGCTTCTCTTTCGGGATCTTCTTCCTCTCGGCGGGAGCCGGTTCGGGTTCTTCGGCCGCCCCGAGATCCTCGTAGTAGAGAAACTCGTCGCAGTTCTCGGCGAGAAGCTTTGAGGTCGAACCTTTCATGCCAAGACCGATGACGTACTTGCCGTTCTCCTTGAGCTTCGCGACGAGCGGGGCGAAGTCGCTGTCTCCGGAAACCACGACGAACGTGTCGATATGCTCCTTGCTGTAGCTCAGGTCCATCGCGTCGACGCAGAGGCGGATGTCGGCTGAGTTCTTCCCGGTCATCGAGCGCTTCGGGATCTCGATGAGCTCGACCCCCGACTCGTGGAGTTGGTGCGTGTACTCGCGGAAGCTTCCCCAGTCGGCGTAGGCGGTCTTGACGAGCACCTTCCCCTTTTCGAGGAGCCGATCGAGGACGCGATGGATGTCAAACGCCGCGCCCTTGCGCCCGGTGAAGCCGAGCGCGAGGTTTTCGAAGTCGATGAAGACGGCGAGATTGCGCGCCAAGGCGCCAGGTGCCGCGGTTTGGGCCATCGGGAACCTCCCGGATCCGGATCGTCGCCCGAATCCTCCCGGCCCATTCTTGCACTTCGATTCCGTGGACACCATACCTATTTCCCGGGGGTTGCGTGAGACAACTAGGATGTCTCCGAAAACTGGAAATAGGTTTGGCGTCCCTCGAAAAAGATGGCCCCCGAAAAAGAAGGTCTCACCGGCTCAGAATCAGCTTCCGGACGGCGCGAGCGTCTTCGGTCTCGAAGCGGACGAAATAGACCCCCGCGGCGAGCGGTCGTCCTCCCGCGTCTCGTCCGTCCCATACGAGGTCGTGCGCGCCGCGAGGAAGAGCGCCCTCGAAAAGGACGCCCGTTCGCCTCCCTCTCGCGTCGTAGACCGCCACGCGCGCGATCCCGGCGCGCGGCATCTCGAGGGAGAAGAAGACTCGGTCGACGAAGGGGGTCGGGTGCGCCGAGAGACGAAGAGACGAACCAGATTCTCCAGCGAGAGGTCTCGCGTCGATCCCCGTCGGGTTCTCGATCCGATAGCGGAGCGCCAGCATGTCGCTTCCGGTCGCGAAGCGATCGCCGTATCCGGCGACGTAGAGATCGCCCTGGGCGCTCGCCGCAAGAGCATGACCCTCGTCCGATTGGGCATCGCCCGCGTCGAAGCGCTCCGCCCAAAGCTGGGCACCGCTCTCCGGATCGAAGCCGACCGTCGCCGCGTCCCAATTGGTTCCCTGTCCGTCGCTGAACCCCGTGGCGACGACCACGCCGCCCGGTCCCTCCACGATCGCGGACGCTCCGTCGTAGCCGCCGATCGGCCCGTTGTAGCTCCCGGACCAGAAGAGATGTCCGTCCGATCGGTCGAACTTGAGAACCATATAGTTGCCGCTTCGGATCCCGGCCACGAGGATGTCCCCGGCCGCGTCGCGGACCATGTCGCGAGGATCGTCCGGGCTCGTTCCCGAGGAGTTATGCTGGATCGCCCATGCGGTCGCGCCGTCGGCCGCAGCGTAGCGGTGCAGCACCACGTCGTAGCTCGTGCTCGTCGTCCAGGTTCGGTTCGCCATCACGATGTCGCCGTCGTCGCAAACCGCGAGCCACCCGGCCCTCGCGCTGATCGAGTTGACCGCGCCCAAGATCTTCCGGTTCCAGATCTCCGAACCGTTTGATGTGTTGAACTTAATGGTGCAAAAGTAACCCGGGTCGGCGGCGTTCGTGAGAACGCCGGTGACGACCGGATGGCCGTCGGGGCCGACGGCGATATCCCACCCGCGATCGGCGAGCCCCGCCGGACCGCCCGCGTGGACACGCCAGAGAATGTCGCCGTTCGAGGCGGCGAGCTTCATGGTGAGGATGTCGTCTTCCTCGCCGCCGTTCCTCTGACGTCCGGTGACGAAGGCGTTCCCCGCGCTGTCAGCGGCGATCGCGTAGACCGATTCGTTGAATCCTTCCGGGCTTCCGTAGAACCGATACCAGAGAACCTCTCCGGTCTCGTCGTCCAGCTTGAAGACGACGACATCGTCTCCCTGACCTCAGCCGTAGCATCCTTCGCGCGTTCCGCCGACGAGAAGATCGCCCGCGCCGTCGCGCACCATGCCGCCCACTACCATGCTGTTCCCGTCGATCGAAGGGATGCGCCGGGTCCAAATCGCGCCGCCGGTCTCGCGATCGATTTTTCGGATGAGCCAGTCGACGGATCCGGCGGGGCCCGTGCTCGATCCGGCGATCACGAGATTCCCCTCCGCGTCGGTCGCGGCGGCGACGGCGATGTCGGGCTGCGAAAGACCGCCGTCGTAGAGGTCGTGCCACTCGAAGACGGGGTTCGCGCGCGCCGCTGCGGCGCATGCGAGAAGCGCCGCAGCGAGCGCGAGGCGTTTCATTCGTGCCGGGTGTTCGTTCATCGACTGGACTCCTCGGCCGCGAGTGGGGGGGTGGGATGCGGCCCGCGAAAGGGGCTCCCCGCCGCGGCGACACGAGGCCCCACTTCGACTGCATCTCATTCTATCGCAACTCGTTCCAGAAGTCCAGCAATCCGGCGTTTCGGGCGGGCGACGAGATGGGGCGGGTTTCGCGCTGAGCGCGTCGCCCGCCACCGAAACCGGCGGGAGAGCGAGAGCCCGATCCGTTCGCTTCGCCGGCATCACGTCCGGAAGCCGGTCAAGTAACGAGCGGCAAGGAACGCGAGCAAGGCGATCAGCAGGAGCCTGAGCCAAAGGCCGGGAACGAACCTCTGCGTCCGCGCTCCCGCGTACATGCCGGCCATTCCGCCCACTCCGAAGAGAAGACCGAGCGCCCAATTCGGCCGCACCGCCAGTCCCAGGTTCTCGTAGTGTCCAGCGGCGAGCTCGTAGAAGGAGACCCCGACGGCCGACGTCGCGAACGTGGCGACGAGTGTCGCGCCGGCCACCGTGTGAACCGGCAGGCCGTAGATCCCGACCAAGAGCGGGGCGATGATCGCTCCCCCTCCGATTCCGTAGATCCCGCCGATGATCCCGACGACGAGCGCGAGGACGAAGAGGCCGGGCGTCCCGCAGCCGTATGTCCGGCCGCGAAAACTGTATGCGAGCCGCCGCCAAGAAAGCTCGACGGAACCCACGGCACGCTCCTCGATCGTTTGCGATCGGATGCTTGCTGATTCTCCCGCACTCTCCGCCCTCGGGCGGATCACGTCGAGAAGCAGCCGCGCGCCGAGAAGGAGGAGCACGGTCCCCGCGAATATCTTGAAGCGCGCGGGATCCGGGAGATACGCGAGGCGAATCCATCCGCCCGCGACGACGCCAGGCAACGTCCCGCCGATGAGCACCCAAGCCAGCGGCCAAACGACGCGTCTTTCGCGCGCGTACCGGAGCACGCCGCTCGGCACGGCGACGAGGTTGTAGATGAGGTTCGTCGGGCTCACCGCGGGACCGACGAAACCGAGGACGCTCATCTGGAACGGGAGGAGAAGAAACGCCCCCGAGACACCGGCCATCGAGGTCACGAACGAGACGAGAAACGCGATCGCCGGCGGCAACCAGATGTGTCCCCACGCGCCCGAAAAGGGAACATGCGCTTCCATCGATCTCCCGGCCGCTTCGGGCTCTCCCGTGCCGCCACATCGCCCGCGCTCTCAACACTCGCAGGGCGATGGCTCCGTGTCAATCTCGCCCACGGCCTCTCCGGGTCTTCGGGTTTGACAGGCTTCGCCGCCACGCGGATCTTTCGGCCCGAAACAGACGGCGGCGTGGACCTTGCTCCGGCCTAGCGCCGTCGGGTAATAGAATACATGAATGATCTAACGCCAACGGAAGAGCCACGATCGCGAAGGAAGTCCTTCTCGTTCTCGTCGGTTCAGGCTGCATGGTCCTCATTCTCGCTTGTGGGGACGACGGCAAGTCGAGCAATCCGGCGGACGGGAAGCCGGCGGCCTGTTTCACCATGACGCCCGAAGCGGGGGCGACCTGAACCGACTTTCTCTTCGACGCGGAAGTCCGCGCGAGATGCCCGACCCCGGAAGAGATCGGGCATCTCGAATCGTGCGGCGCCGCGAACGCCTGGGTCTATCTCATCAACACGAGCTTCTTTGTGTCGTCGAAGCCCGGGGCGCTCATCCGGTAGAGATAGATGCCGGAGGCGACCTGGCGGCCTTCGGCGTTCGTTCCGTCCCAGACCACCGCGTGGTTCCCCGCGTCCCGCGCGCCGCTCGCGAGAACACGGATCAGCCTTCCTGAGATGTCATAGATCGCGAGCTCGACCGGCGCGCGCTCGGCGAGCGAGAAGAGAATCGTGGTCGTCGGGTTGAACGGGTTCGGAACGCTCGCGCCGAGGACCGTGCGCAGCGGTGCGCTCCCGGATGCGACCTCCGTGCTGATGTCCACGTTCACCGCGCGGATTCCGCTCCAATAGCCTTCGCTCTCCTCTTGATCGAAGCCGCGCACCCAATAGTAATATGCGCCGCTCAGGCGCCCCTCGACGAGGTACGAAGTCTCCTCGATATCGCTCGCGAGCGTGTCCGTGTTCGCGAAGAGACGGACGTTCTCGATGTCGTCGATCTGCACGCCGCGGAGGTACTCGAGCTCGTCCGTCGCGTACCGCCACCGGATGCGTACGCTCTCGCCGTCGGAGTCGGAGAGATCGAACGCGCACCGCTTGAACACGCCGCTCGAGTTTCCCGTGATTCCGTTCCCGATGTTGTTTCCGTTCGGGTTGTCGTTCGTCGTGAAGCTCCCCGGGATCGTCGACCAGAACTTGCCGCCGTCGATCGAGACCTCGACATACCAGTAGTCCCACTGGTTCTCGACGCGCCACCACGCCCAGAAGACGAGCGAGTCGCCCGCTGCGACGTCGAGCGGGTGCAACGCCTCGAGAGGGGCGTTGTACTTGTTCCCGGTCCCCGAGTAGAAGCTGTACTGCCCCGAATGAGACTTCTCGTTGTTCCAGGTCCACGTGTCCGTGATCCAATTGCCGATGCCGCTCTCGGCGTCCTCGAGGACGATCGTCTCTCCCGTCGCCTCGACGAGCTCGTAGCGCGTCACGTTCGTGTCGCCGTCGCCGCGCGTCCAGGAGACCGTGTACAGGCCGTCGTCGTCGTCCGGAATCGCCGCGATCGAAGGCGCGCCGGGACGCGCGAAGATGGTGGGACGGTCCGCGTAGCGCAGCATGTGGAGCATCGCGGGAAGCTGTTCGGCGAAGTGAATCGGGATCATCGCCTCGGGCGTGTTGAACTCATCCCCGATCTCCGGCGTGATCGAGAAGCACTTCGGCTTCGAGGGATCCGCGTAGGCGTAGTCGTCCGAGCCGCCGTTCGTCGTGTAGATGAGGCCGGTGTAGCCGTTCCCGACCGCATAGCCGTTCCCCGCGGCGAGACTGTCCCCGAGCGTCGCGAAGAGATCGTCGTCCTCGGTCTGCAGGCGGACGTAACCCCACGGGTAGAGGTACATCCGCCCGTAGCTGTGGAACGAAAGCGCGAAGATGAAGGAATGCGCCTCGAACAGTCCGAGAAGCGCCTGAAGCTCCGGCTCCGAGCCGGCGGAGGGACCGCGGTACGTTCCGTCTCCCGTGTATGGGCTCGACCCGATGTCGTCGTAGCCCCACAAGTAGGGATAGTTCCGGTTGAGGTCGACCCCGTACGTGCCGTCGCCGTTGTCTCTGCGGTTCTTTCTCCACCCCGCGTCGACATCCACCACGTGCTGGTGTCCGTCCGGATTGAGGAGCGGAACGATCCAGATCTCGCGGCTGTCGACGAGGGCCGTCACGAGCGAGTCGGTTCCGTAGTTCTCGAGAAGATACTCGGCGAGGAGATACGGCATCTCGACGCTGATGATTTCCCGCGCATGGTGGCACCCGACGAAGAGAACTTCCGGCTCCCCCTCGGCGTTCTCGACGTTGTCGCTGATCTTGAGGGCGAGGATGTCGCGCGCTTCGTGGCTGTCGCCGAGATCGAATGCCTTCGCGAGCGTCGGGTAGAGCGCCTCGAGGCTGTCGAATCCGCTCTCGACTTCCGCGTAGGTGTGGAACGCGCCGAACTCCCGCTCCGCGCGAAGGGGCGCGAAGGCCGCCGAGAGATCCTCGATCAGCACCTCGAATGCGGCAGCGCGCCCCGCGATTGCGGCCGCCTCCTCGAGACTGACCACGAGATCCGCATACTCGCCCGGGCGAAACGAGGCGACATCCCATCTCTCGCGCACGATCTCCCTCGTGATCCCGCTTCCGTCTTCGTACACGCGGATCAGCCGCCTCCCTTCCGCACTCGCGTCGCCGGGAGGCGCGCCGAGCGCGAAGAGAACGATCGCCGAGATGAACAGGACGTGCGAGAGGCGATGCATGGTGCTACGCTCCTTTCTGCAAGCGTTGGGCGGGAGAGCGATTCTTGTGCCGGGGAGCGCGGGGGGGAGCCGAATCCCGCAGGATCGCCTTCGATTATACCCGATTCTCCCGGAGCCGTCACCGGGCGATTCGGAAGAGGTCCGCGAATCGCAGGGGCGCGTCTTCGGACCGGAGGCGGCAACCGATGAGCAAGTCGATTCGCGCGCTTCTTTCTCGTCTTTTCCTGTTCATGTCCCCCCATCGGGGCTCCGCGCCCGCCCGCGCGGGCCGTCCTTCGGCGGACGACGATGCGATCCTGCCTTCCGGCCCCTTCGTTGTCACGGACGATCTCGATCTTCACGGCCTCTTTCCGGAGCAGGTTCCGGAGATCCTCGACGAGTTCCTCCGGAACGCGCGCGCTCTCGGGATCCGCGAGGTCCGCATCGCGCACGGCAAGGGGAAGAGCGTTCTCCGCGGCGCGGTTTGGGAGTTCCTGGAGAAGCATCCATTCGTGATTGACTTCCGCCAGGCGCCGCCCGATCGCGGGGGATGGGGCGCGACGATCGCACGCGTTCTCCTCGAGGTGGATGGAGAGAAGGCGCCGCCGGGGGAGTGACCTCGCTTCTCAGGCGAGCGCCTGCTCGACGAGAGGGAGGAAGAGATCGCGGAGGTCCGCGCGCGCGAGGGCGAGCATGGGGAAAGACCGGCGCGTGTAGTCCGCCCCCTCGGCGAGAGGGAAGGGAGCGTTCGCGAGAGGGGTCCACACCCCGCCGGCTGCCCGGAGGATCGGCCACGCCCCCGCGAGATCCCATACCTTCGGCGTCGCCTCGACCCCTCCGAGGGCCGCCCCCGAGGCGACCGTGAGAAGGTTGTGCGCCGCGGACCCCAGCATCCGGATCTTCGTCGGGAATGGATTGCGGAGAAGCGCGGTGCTCCGCGAGCAGATCGTGAAGAAGCGCGTCTTGTCCGGTTCGTCCATGCTCGTTCGAATCGGGATATGATTGAGATACGAACCGTTGATTCCCGTCCCGTCGGCGCCCTCGACGTACACGCCCTCGAAGAGACGCCCGAGCGGAGGAACCCGCACGTGCCCGAAGACCGGCGTCCCCCGATGGAGGAGGCCGAGGGAGATCGCCCAAACCGGGATCCCGCGCGCGAAGTTCGTCGTTCCGTCGAGGGGATCGACGACCCAGCACCACTCTCCCCCGCGGAAGGTCGCGTCCCCCTCCTCGGAGAGAACCCGGTGATCGGGGAAGGCGCGCCGCACGAGCGAGACGAGCGTTTCGTCCGCCCAGCGGTCGGCCTCGGTCACCAGCGTTCCGTCCGCCTTCCGATCCGCCGCGACGGGTCCGAAAAACGAGAGAAGGCGTTCTCCGACCTCGGCGGTCGCGCGCGCCGCGAACGCGCGCGCTTCCTCGATGAGCTCACGAGTCACAAGACCCTCCCGCGACGCCCTGTCAGAACCCGACGTGCAGCCTGAGATGATACGTCCCGCCCCGGTACGCGTCGTCGAGGCTCAAGCTCTTGCTTCCGATCTTCAGCTCCTTGTCCGTCACGTCGGTCAAGTCGAACGTGTAGCGTGCCTCGGGAGCGAGAGAGAGACCGAGGAACGGGAGCTTGAACTCGATGCCGATCCCCACGTTTCCCCCCCAAACGGTCGACCGGAAGTTGTCCTCGAAGTCGCCGGCGGACGTCACGTTGAACCGGAGCTCCGGACCGAAGAGGAGGTAAGGCTTCAAAGCGGGAGTGATGAGGCGGTACTGAAGATCGATCGGAACGACGAAGTATCGGACATCGAACGTGTCGTTGAGGCTCGCGGGATCGTCGAGGCCGTCCGAAAGACCCTCGAAGAGCGGCCCCGCGTTTAGATAGATCGCCCCCACCCGGAGGCCGAGCGGTCCGAGCGCGCTCATCGCGTACAGGCCGAAGTGCGTGCCCGTCCGGTTGTCGTAGGTCGTCTCCGCGTCGTCCACGCGCACGTCCTCGAGGGATGCGTAGTTCAGCCCGATCGTGATCCCCGACGAGGCCGCAGCGTGCGAGGCGCCCGCCGCTGAGAAGAGAACCGCGGCCGCGCACGCGATCCGCGCCGCCCAATCGAAATGTTGAGACATCGTGTTTTCCTCCCCTTTGTCGGTTTGGTCGGAAGACCGCATGCCGCCCAGCGCGCTCATCGTACCAGCCCCCATTCGGCCCCGCAAGGACCCCCGGGACTGTTCGGGACGGTTGACCGAACCGGCCGGGGCCGGTAGCATACGCGGGGGCGGACGCTCGGACCGGCGTCTTTGGCGACGCGGAAGTTCGGGCGGCTCGGCGAGCGCGGCGGGGGAGAGAGGCGCGCGCGGTTTCGGACCGCGTGTCTCGCGGGCTCTTCACCGGGAGGAAACACGCTCGATGGACGTTACCGCTCCCCCAGCGGCGTTCTTGTTCGATCGGTTCTCGTGCTCGTCGCCCTCCTCGCTTCGTGCTCGGGCCGACCGGATTCGCGCCCGAACATCCTCGTCGTCCTGTGGGACACGGTTCGCGCGGACCGCCTCGGCCTCTACGGTTTCGCCAAACCGACCACCCCCTTCCTCGACGAATGGGCGAAAGATGCCCGCGTTTTTCTAGGATTGCGTCTCTCCAGCCAACTACACGGTCGCTTCGCACGCCTCGCTCTTCACGGGTCTCTATCCCACCGAGCACGGCGCGCAGAACGGACGAATCCGGCTCGACTCGTGCCACAAGACCCTCGCGGAGTCGCTGGCCGAGGCGGGCTATCAGACCTTCTTGTGCTCGGCGAACCCGCACATCTCCGCCGAGACGGGTTTCGCCCAGGGGTTCCAGGAAAAGAAGCATCCTTGGAGTCCCGATCTCCGTTCGGAGGCTTATCGGATCGTCCAGCGCAAGATTGCTCCGAGCGATCAAAGCAGCGAATTGCCCGCGAAGATTCGAGCGGGTAAGATCGGCCCCTGGGACATCAAGGCGAGCGGAGAGCTGGCCGGGAAGAGTTTGTTGAAATGGCTTGGCCGAATCGACCGAGAGAAGCCGTTTTTTGCCTTCCTGAACTACATGGAGGCGCATCGGCCGTGGGTCCCGCCCGTCGAGTACCGGAGGCGCGTCCTTTCCGAGGATGAGGTCGAGCGGTCGTACGAGGTGAACCGGTCGTTGACGAAGCTTTGGAGATATACTTTCGGTGTCGAGAGCTACACGAACGACGAGCTCGAGATCATGGCCGGAAGGTACGAGGCGACGATCGCGGAATTGGACGATCTTCTTCGCGATCTGATCGAAACGCTCGATGCGGAAGGCTTCCTGGAAAACACCGTCGTGGTGGTGACCTCGGATCACGGCGAGCATCTCTGCGAGAAGAACCTACTTGACCATCAGTACTCGCTCTACGAACCCCTTCTCCGCGTCCCGCTTGTCCTCTACTATCCGAAACGGATCGATCCCGGGAGGGAGAGCGGCCCCGTGATGACGCACGATCTTTTTCGAACTCTGCACGAGCTGGCCGCAGTCGGGCTCCCGGCCGCCCTGGCGGAGAGGGGGACGAGCTTGCTCGCGCCCGACGTCGAGCGGGAGCGCGTCTGCGAGTGCCTTGGCGTCTTTTCCTCTCCGTACCCTACGGTTCTCGCCGTCAGTCCGCACTGGGATCCGACTCCGTGGGAGCGGGAGATCCGCGCGGTCTATCTCGACAGCCTCAAGCTGATCCGTTGGTCCGACGGAGAGGAACGGTTGTTCCGGATCGAGAAGGACCCGGAGGAGAAAGAGGACGTCGCCGAGGAGCTGGAGGAAGAGAAGGACCGGCTGGAAGAGGCGCTCGCCGCGTGGGCGGCGGCTCTCGACGAGGCCGAACCGTCCAAAGGGCCGGGACCTGTCTTCACCGAGGCGCAGCGCGGCATGCTCGAAGCGCTGGGTTATCTTCATGACGGCCGGGAGGACGAGGAGACCGCAGGCGTGCCCGAGGACACGGCCGCCCCGGACGAGCGGGACCGGAACGGGGGGAAGGCGGCGGTCTCGATCGAGGAGCGAGACGAATGAAGGACAAAGCCGATTTCGCGCATTTCTCCGCGCTCGACATGCGCGTCGGACGCGTGGTGCGCGTGGAGAACGCCGAAACGAGAAAGCCTCTCTATCGGGTGACCGTGGATTTCGGGGGAGAGATCGGGACGAAGGTCTCGGTCGCGGGATACGCGGACTACCCGAAAGAGGAGCTTCTCGGCCGGCTCGTGGTCGCCGTGATCAACTTCGAGCCGAAACGCATGGGGCCCGAGCTCTCCGAGATCTTCATCCTCGGCGCGGTGAACGCCGAGGGGAAAGCGATCTACCTGACCCCCGAATCGGACGTGCCTCTCGGGGCGACGGTCGTTTAGTGTCAAAACGTCAGAAGTGTGCTCCTTGCAGGGCCGCCGGGGCGCGGGGTGAGGGGGTGAACCTGCGAGTTCCCGAGCGCACCGGGCCCTGCCGGCCCGGCACCGTGTCGTGAGCCCGGCGCGCTCGGGGTGTCTCTTCCGGCACCCCCTCGCCCCGGGTCCCGGCCGGGAAGACACCGGTGGAGTTTCTGTCGGATCAAGGTTAGTGTCGAGACGTCGGAAGTGTGTTCCTTGCGAGGCCCGGCCGAGGAAACACCAGTCGAGTTTCTGTCGGATCTAGGCCGGCTGGGCGAGGCGCGGAGAAGGAGAGCAGGATGAGCGGTCGGCCCGAGGAGAGACGCGCGCATGCGAACCGTCGCGCCGCGGGCTTAGTCCGACTCGCGCTTCTTCTCGCAGGGATGCTGGCCTTCTCCGGATGCGGGGGAGGCAAGGAGCGAAAGCCGAACATCTTCCTCATCACGATCGAGTCGCTTCGCGCCGACCATGTCGGCTGCTACGGATATCCGCTTCCGACGACGCCGAATCTCGACCGATTGGCGGAGAAGAGCGTGCGGTTCGACCGCGCGTACTCGGTCACGAGCTGGACGCTCCCCTCGCATGCCTCTCTTTTCACCGGCCTTCCGCCGACGGCGGCGCAAGTTCTCGAGCCGCACCATCGCCTCGCCGACTCGTACGAAACCCTCGCCGAGCTTCTCTCCGAGGAGGGTTACTACTGCATCGGCTTCGTCAGCGGTCCCTTCCTCCGCACGCCGTACAATCTGCATCAAGGTTTCAGTCGGTACGACGACAGCCCCTCCTCGGTCTCGACCGGAAACGCGCACGGCGATCTCACGAACCCCGAGATGGAAGAGAAGATCTCGGCGTTCCTGCGGTCCCTTCCCCCGCGGCCGTTCTTCCTCTTCGCGTACTTCTGGGACGTTCACTACGATTTCATTCCTCCCGTTCCTTTCGACACGCTCTTCACCGATCGCGAAATGGAGCGGTTCGATTGTCGAGGCTTCGAGCGAAACCCGGAGATCCGCCCCGATATGAGCAACGAGAGGCTCCGCTACGTGGTTTCTCAATACGACGGGGAGATCCGCTGCACCGACGAGATGCTCGGGCGGATTCTCGGCGTTCTTCGCGAGACATCCCTCTGGGACGAAACGGCGATTTTTGTGACGGCCGATCACGGCGAGGAGTTCTTCGAGCACGGAGAAAAGGGGCACAAGAACAACCTGCACCGGGAGTCGTTGCACGTGCCTCTTCTCGTGAAGCTTCCCGGGCGTGTTCCCGCTCGGACGGACAACCGGCTCGCGACGCTGATGGATCTCTTTCCGACCATCGCGGAAATCTCCGGGGCGGATCCGCGCGGCGCTCGCGAGGGGCTCTCTCTCCTCGTCGATCCGCCGCCGAGCCGCGATCTCTTCTTCGAGCTTCGCCACACGTACTACGGGCCTTCGATCGCGGCAGGGTCCTTGGGGACGAGGACCTTCGACTCGCATGCCGGGACCGACGGCATGTTCAAGTACATGAAGAGAGCGCGGCAGGAGGGAGAGAGGCTTTACCGAGTCGACGACGATCCCGGAGAGACCCTCGATCTCGCGGAGGGGCGCGAGGCCGATCTTGCGGTCTGGAGGGAGAAGCTCGCCGAGTGGAAGCGTCGCGCGGAACGGATCGCGTCCGAGCACGGAGCCGGGCGGGACGCCGTCCTCTCCGCGGACGAAAAGCAGAGGCTGGAGGCGCTCGGCTACATCGAGAGCGGTCCGCGGTAGGATCTGGGGCCCCGTCGCGCCGCGGCTTGACGACGTCGAATCCCGGAGATAGACTCATTCGCCGGACAGAGGGGTTTCGGGACGCGTGACGAGAGCGCGGTGATCCGCCGATGCGCCCCGCGCTCTTCCTTGTTGAAGGGAGGAAAGATGAACGGTAAACGAATTTGCGCCGCGGCGCCCGCCCTGTTGGCCTCGGCGTTATTTCTCTTCTCGTGCGGGGGAAAGGGCGGGGAGAAGGGAGCCGAGGGAGAGACGGTCATCACCGTGGATGGAACCAAGATCACGACCGTCGACGTCGCCCACGAGACTTCCCGTCTGACGCGCAATCTCAGCCAGCGATTCTCGCCCGAGCAAATCGAACAGATGAAGGATCAGCTCGGGCAACAGGCTCGCGAGAACCTCATCCACAAGATCCTCCTCGCCAAGGAGGCCGAGGAAGAGAAGATCCGCGTCGAGGACTCCGAGCTCGGAGAGAGGATCGCCGGCTTCCGGAGAAGCCTTCCGGACACGGGCGCGTACGTCGAGTACCTGAAAGGGCTCGGCATGACCGACGAGGAGTTCCGGGACGAGGTGCGCGAGGAGATCCGAATCGAGAAACTCCTCGATCGACGGACGGAGAGCATCGCCTCCGCCGACGAGGCGGCGGTGCGGAGCTTCTACGAGGCGAATCCCGGGCTCTTCGATCAGGACGAGCAGGTTCGCGCCAGCCACATCCTGATCCTCTTCGAGCAAAACGACACCGAGGAGAGCAAGAAAGGAAAGCGTGCCCGCATCGAGAGGATCCGCGGGGAGCTTGCCGCGGGGGCCGACTTCGCCGCTCTTGCGGGCGAGCATTCCGGGTGCCCCAGCGCCGCGAGCGGGGGAGACCTCGGGTGGTTCGAACGCGGCCGGATGGTGAAGGCTTTTGAGGACGCCGCGTTCGCTCTCGAAGCCGGCAAGACAAGCGGGATCGTGGAGACCGAGTTCGGCTACCACATCATCAAGCTGACGGATCGAACGGCTGCGCGCAAGATCCCGCTCGAGGACGTTCGCGAGCAGATCGCGGCCGAGGTGACTCGGGAGGCGCACCGCGAGGCGATTCAGGGCTACCTTCGCGCGCTTCGTGAGAAAGCGGACATCCGCATCTTGAGCTAGCGGCGCCGCACTCTTTCCAGCTCTTCGCGCGCGGCGGTTCGGCTCGGGTCGAGACGGATCGCGAGGCGAAGCTCTTCGGCCGCCTCGCGGACGAGACCCCGGCGGGCGAGGGCTCGGCCGAGCCCCTCGCGGGCGCTCGGGTTCGACGGGTCGAGCGCGGCGGCGATGCGGAACTCGACCGACGCTCGGTCGCCGAAGCCCTCCGCGAGAAGGATCTCCCCGAGCCGGACGCGCGTTCCGGCCGACCACGGGTCGACGGGGATTCTCGATCCGTCCGGTCCCTCGATCGCGCTCTCCTCGTTCGGATGCGCGCGGAGCGCCAGCATCGTCCGCGTTCTCTCCAGCCCGCGCTCAACGGCCTCTCGGAACTCGTCTCTCTTGACCGGGAAAGCGAGAGCGGCCGCGTAGAACGGTTCCGCCTCGTCGATGCGCATGCTCCGCTCGAGGGCATGAGCGAAGGCGACCAGCGGGAGCGGCCGGTCCGGGTGAAGGATGAGCGCCTCGCGGAAGATCTCTTCCCCCGCCTCCCGTTCGCCGACCGTCCAAAGCCGATCGGCGAGCGCGAGGAGTTCCTCCATGCCGAGCGCGCCCGCGCGCCGCCTCGCCTCCAGGCGCGCGATCTCCGCGAAACGCGCTCCGAGATCCCGTCGAAACGGCGAGGAGGACTTTGCGAGCCTGAGGAAGTCCTGTTCCGCGATCGCGGGCTCGCCCTTCCGAAGACGAAGAAGAGCCTGCGTCAAGTGCGCCTCGTCGGTCGGCGTTCCTCGGATCTCCTCGAGGAGATCGGCCGCGCGCTCCCAATCGCCGCGAAGCCGGTAGAGACGAAAAAGGGGATCCCATGCTTCATCATCGAAGGGATTCGCCGCGATTCGGCTTCGATAGATGCTCTCGTCCCGTTCGGTGATCCCCGCGATGACCCGGAGATTCGCGTCGCCCGGCAGGGAGCGGAACGCCTCGCGGATCTCGGCATCCGCCCGCCAGGATGTGCTCGCCGGATCGGGCGCGGACGCCTCGATCCATGAGATCGCCTGCGATCCGAGAAGGTGAAACGCCGCCTTTTCGTATCTCTCCAGCTCCTCCGCGGTCGACTCGAACTTCTCGGCGATGGTGAGATAGGGGAGAATGCTCGTCCGATTGAAGAGCATCGCGTCGATGATTTCGGGGCGCGTGTAGAGCTCGCGCGAGTACTCCAGGTAGGGTTTGTCGTCCGAGTTGACGGGGACGCTGCGGGTGTATCGTTCAAGAGCGTGTTCGTCCATCAAGTGAAACGCGAGAAGACGGAGCGGATCCTCCATCGTGTAACGCGCCAGGTCCTCGCGGACTCCCGGAAGGCTCGCTTTGCGCACGAAGTCGTCGTAGTCGATGCGAAGAGGCTCGAGAGCTCCGATCAATACGAGATGGTTCGGGTTGACGTACCAGAGCGACGAGTGCGGGAACACCGAGAGAAACGTCCGAAGAAGAATCTGGAACTGCCTTTCGGTGAAGCTGTTCGTCGGGACCCACGCGCAGATGAGCCCCTTCTCGGTCATTCGGGCTCTGCATTCGGCATAGAAATCCGATGTGTAAAGAGCCGGACTGTGGCTCGGGTGGATTGCGTTGAAGGAAATGAGATCGTACTTCTCCTCGGCGGCGAAGATGAACGTGCGGCCGTCGTCGATGATCAGCCGGAACTTCGGGTGATCGAGGATCCCGCGGTTGACGCTCCGGAAAAACGCCGCGGTCTCGACCTCCTTGGGAACGAGCTCGACGCAATCGACCCGCTCGACGGAAGGATAGAGAACGGCTCCGTAGCAGGTCACGCCCATCCCGAAACCGATCACGAGAACCTTCTCCGGCTCCTCAGCGAGGAGGAGAGGCGTGTGCGAGAGCATGAGATGGACCTGCATGTCCGTGTAGGTCGTGTAGGCCGTTGATTCGCCGTTGATGTTGAGCTCGAGATGGCCGGCCTTCTTGTCCCGAAGGACGGCGAGCGACGCCGTGGCTCCCTCGTCCGCGTAGAGGAGCTCCATCGGGCGGTCCGGGTTCTTGAAGTGCCGGCTCTCGAGGATCATCGGCCTCCACTGGGAGAGGAAGAGGTTGGCTCCTCCGAGAACGAGGAGGGAGAGGAGAGCGAAAGCCCCCGCGAGCCTGCGGGCGCCCCGCCTCGAGGAGAGAAGGATCACGAACCCGCCGACCGCGAGGTTGACGAGGGAGATCACCGCGATGCTCCGTGAAACGCCGAGAACCGGGAGCAGCAGAAACCCGGCGAGGAGGGAGCCGAGGATCGCGCCGACCGTGTTCGAGGCGTAGACGTTCCCGACCGTCTGCCCATAGCCCCGACCGGCGCGCGAGTAGAGAGCGGCCGCGACCGGGAACGCGAGCCCCATGAGAAGCGTGGGGAGGAGCATGACGGCGAAACTCCCGCCCGCGCGCGCGAAGATGAACCTCCACCAGTTGTCGTCGATGAAACCTCGTTCGAGGGACCGGATCACCTCAAACAGACGGCCGAAAACGGGCACGGAGATCATCCCGAAGACGCCGATCGCGATCTCGATCACCGCGAATCCCGCGACGAGCCGCCGCCCGCCGCGAAAGACGACCGGAAAGAGGGCGCTGCCGAGCGCGATGCCGAAGAGAAAGGTTGATAGGATGATCGTAAAAGCGTAAACGGCAAACCACCCGAGAAAGAAGAGAAGGGCGCGCGTCCAGAGGACCTCGTAGGCGAGGGACGCGAAGCCGGCGGCTCCGAAGAGGACAAGGACCGCGCGCGGGTCGAGCGCGTTCTCCGCCGGGGCGCGTTCGATGACTGCGGGTTCGCCGACCTGCGCTTCCCGCTCCTTCTCGCTCCGTGAGACGACGAGCGCGCCGAGGGCCGCGAGAAGATTGAGGCCGACCGCGAGCCAAACGACCCCTTGGGTGCCGAGGGCGGGAATAAGAAAGAACCCGGCGGCGGCGCAGCCGGCCATCGCGCCGAACGTGTTGAGCGAGTAGAGCGCGCCGACGTCCCCGCCGAGAGTCTCCCTTTCCTTGACGAAGAAGCGAGTGATCACGGGGAGCGTCCCTCCCATGAGGGCGGTCGGCACGATGAGGCCCGCGAAGCAGAGCAGGAAGCGGCTCGCGGGGAAGAGAAGATAGGAGCCGTGCAGGTTCCTGTGCAGGAAGAGCTGCACGGGCTTCATCGCTTCGAGGAAGAACGGGAAGAGAAGGGCGGTCGCCGCGATTCCGACCTCGAGCGCGGCGTAGAGCAGGAGCGCCTTTCGGCCGCGATCGGCGACGCGCCCGAAGAGGAAGCTGCCGGCCGCGAGACCCGCCATGAACGCCGTGATGACCGTGCTGACCGCGAGGGTGGTCGACCCGAAGAGAAGGGTCAACGAGCGGCTCCACACGACCTGATAGAGCAGCCCCGCCGCCCCCGAGAGGACGAACAAGGTCCCGACGACGCTTCGCTTCATCCCGATGTCTCCCTTCTCCCAAAGATCGGCCGGCGGCCTGTTCGGGCCGAGGGTCCGATCTTACCGGAGCCGCGCTCTCCCCTCAAGGCGACCGGGCTCCCCGGCGCGGCGATAGAAGCCGATCAGCGTCTCGAGATGGCGCTCCGGTCCGCACTCGGTCTCGAGGAAGGCGCGCGCGCTTGCCCCGAGATCGCGCGCGAGACTCGCGTCCCGATCGAGCGTCCGGATCGCCTCGGCGAGCGCCGCCCCGTCGCCCGAAGGGAAGAGGAATCCGGTTTCTCCCGGGCGGACCATCTCGGGGATTCCCCCGCGCTCCGCAGCGATGACCGGCTTCGCGAGCGCGAACGCCTCGTAGATCACGAGGGGAGAGTTGTCGTCGTACTCCGACGGAAGGAGGAGGGCGCGGCACGATCGAATCGCCTCGAGGAGAGGCTCCCCCTCGAGATAGCCCGCGAATCGCACGTTGCGAAGACCGCGCGTCTCCGCCCCGCGCTCGATCGCGGCGCGTTCCGGACCCTCGCCGGCGATAACGATGCGCGCCTCGGGCGCGCGCGCGGCCGCCTCGAGGAGCACCGGCAGTCCTTTCTCGTGCGACAGGCGGCCGAGAAAGAGAAACGAGCCGTTGTCCGCGCTCGCCGCGGGACGATACCCCTCGAGGTCGATCGTGTAAGGGAAATGCTCGATGCGCTCCCTGCGAATCCCCCAGCGAATCATCGTCTCCTCGATGAAACGGCTCGGCGCGTGATAGAGCGCGATCCCCTTCTCATAGAGGCCGGAGGCGCTGTAGAGCGCCGTCTCGACCGCGGCGACGAGGCTCGCCGAGCGCCGCCCGAGAACGCAGCGGTGGCGCACGGCTTCCCAGTAGCGATGGCCGAGACAACTGTCGCACGGCTTCCCGTCGCGGAAGCGCCGGTACGCGGGGCAGACGAGCTTGTAGTCGTGGAGGGTCTGCACGGTCGGCACGCCCGCCCACGAGAGCGCGGCGACCACCGATCCGGAGAGCTGATGCGCAATGTTGTGAAGATGCGCGATGTCGGGGTGCTTCCGCTCGACGATCTCTCCGACGCGGGCGAACGCTTCTTCGTTCCAGAAGACCTTCGCCGCCTCGGCGGCGCGCCGGAGAAACGGGGCGCGCTTCCGGTAATCGGTCTCCGAGAGAAAGAGCGCGCGATGCGGCGTCGGAAGATCGCGGTCGGTCCTCATCGCGAGCGGGATCACCTCGTGCCCCGCCCGCTCGAGAAGACGGGAGACCTCGAGATAATACCTTTCGGCTCCGCCTTTCAAGTAATGATACTTATTGATCTGAAGGATTCTCAAGCCCCGGTTCTCCCGGCGATCGAGAGGAAGTAGCGCCGGTATTCCTCGACCGTCCGCTCGAGCGTGAAGCGCTCCTCGATTCGTCGTCTGCCGGCGGCACCCATGCGGCGGGCGAGGTCCGGGTCGCGGAGGATGCGCGCGAACGCCTCCGCCATGCTTCTTGGATCGCCGGCCGGAACGATAAGCCCGGTTTCCTCGTGGGAGACGAGATCGCGGACGCTCCCGACGTCCGTGTTGACGGTCGGAAGGCCGCACGCCATCGCCTCCATCGTGGAGATGGGGAACGTCTCGCGATAGGGATGCGAGGAGAGGGCGAGGAGATCGAGCCGCGGCAGGAACTCCGGGAGATCGCGCCGGCGCCCTGTGAGGCGAACCGCGTCCCCGAGGCCGAGCGCGGCGATCTTTCGTTCGATCGCCGGACGCTCGGGGCCCTCGCCGACGATGTAGAAGCGCGTATCAGGAAGCTCCCTTCGCACCGCCGCCGCGGCTTCGAGGAAGACGCCGTGCCCCTTCTCGGGAGTGAGGGATGCGACGATGCCGACCGCCTTCTCCCCCGGCCGCGGGCCGCCGTCGAGAGGAGGAAGCCCGCCGCGGTCTCGCGGGCGGAACGCGCGGTGATCGACTCCGTTCAGGATCACGGCGAGGTTCGCGGGGTCGAGCCCTTCCTCGCGGACGAGCGCGTCTCTTTGCGTCGGCGCGACGAGGATGATCCCGTCGAGCCTCGCGAGGAGGCGGAGCTGACTCCAGAGGAACATCCTCTTCCTTCCCCAATGCCGCGTCGCGTGGATCGCGGAGATCCGCCTGCGAATACGAAGCGACCATCCGAGCCATTCGCCCACGAGAAGGGCGTTTCGTCCCGGCTCGACGAAGAGGATGTCGAACCGTTCGCCGCGGAGAGCGCGCGTCAGGCGGGAGACGGCGGCGAGGTCGTAGCGGTGTCGGAGGAAGCCTCCGTCCACGCGGACGCCGATCTTTCGGACTTCGGGCGCGAGAGTCCCTTCTTCCTTGAGGCAACAGAGACGAAAGCGGATCTCGGACGGAGGGAGAGAGCGCATGATCTCCTGCATGAGCTGCTCGAACCCGCCCGTGTGGAACGAGTTCACGAGGAGGAGGATGTTCAGACTGCTCGGCATGCGGCGCCCCGCTTTCCGTTCGCGCCGAAGCTCGGTCGTCCGTCGGTTGCCGGCGAGCCTCGCCGCAGCCGGCATTCTATCGGAAACCGCGGGGGCTTGAGAAGTGCGGCTGATTTCCGATATTCTGGTTCAGGGTATGAATACGGGACCGCTGCGGGACATGAAACCGGAACTGCGGCTGACGCGGAGCGCGAAACGTGCGGCTCTCACCTTATCTTCAGCAAGGGTTCATCCGCTTCGAGCTGGAGACCCGATTGGATCCTCCCGAGGAGGAGGACTTCGATTGGGAGAAGTACGTCGCGGGAGTCAAGCAGGCGGTGATCCGGGAGCTGGCCGGTCTTCTCGCGGAGACCGGGCTCGTAGGAAACGCGAACAAGCTCTTCCTCGACCTCTGGAATCGTGAGAAGAAGGCCTCGACGGCGGTCGGGCACGGAATCGCGATCCCCCACATTCGAAGCCGCCAGGTCAAGGACGTCATCCTCGGCTTCGCCCGCTCGCGGGAAGGCTACGAGTTCGCCGCGCCGGACGGGGAGAAGGTCCACTTCTTCATCGTCATCGTCGGCCCCGCCTACGATCCCGACCGCTATTTGAAAATCTACAAAGCGGTGAGCGGGATGTTCCGTTACGATGGGATCCGTGAACGGCTCTTCGAAGCGAGCACCGAGGGAGAGATCTTTCGTCTCTTCGACGGGAACTTCTGACCCGGCGGCGGTGGGCGGCCGGGCGCGCGCGCCTGTTCTCCCGTTCCTTCTCTTTCTCGCGGCCGGTCTTATTTCCTACTCGATCAATCGAAACCTGAAATTTGTCTTCTGGGACGAATTCCTCTGGCACCCGGATGTGGCGCGCCTCGCGAGGGAGGCGATCGCGAGCCGCGATTGGGCGGCGCTCCTTCATCCGACGCGCTGGCAGTATCCGCCCCTCTTCTTCTGGGTCGATGGGACTCTCGTTGGACTTCTGGGCGAGTCGTTCGCCGTGTTTCGGCTGCCGTCGATCGTTTCGAGCGCGCTTCTCGCTCCGTGGGCCTATCTCATCGGGCGGGCGGCGGGCGGGGAGCGCGCCGGGATTCTCGCCGGGCTCTACGCGCTTCTTCTGCCGCTCGCGCACCGCTACGGCTCGGCGCTCCTCGTCGATCCCCTCCAGGCGGCGCTCGTCGGCGCGGCCCTTCTCGCTTTCGTGCGCGCCGAGACGCGCGGCGGGAGTCTATTTCCCGCGGGAACGCTCGCCGCGCTCGCCGTCTCGACGAAGTACACTTCTCTTCTGCTTCCCGCGGCGCTCCTGCTCGTCCTCCTCGCCGATCGGGTGCGATCCGGCGCCTCGGTGAGAAGGCGCGCGCCGATCGAGATCGTCCTCTTCGCGGCGCTCTCCTTCTTTCCGCTCCTCCTTCTCCGGGAAGAAGACCGCGCTCTTCTCCGCGCGATGGCTTTCTGGAGATCCCTTCCGTTCGACTGGGCCGATCTCTTTCGCGTCGTTCCCGCGCCGCTCTTCGTTTTCGCCCTCCTCGCGCCGCTCCTTCGCGCGAGTTTCTCTCGGGCGATGCGGGGGCCGGTTCTCTTTCTCGCTCTCTGGCTTCTCTTCTTTTTCTGGGGGCGCCGGCAGATGAACTGGCTTCTCCCCGCCGCGGTCCCGCTCGCAGCTCTCGCCGGCCACGCGACGGCGGTTTGGGTCGGGGGGCGAAGATCCCTCCTCGCCGTCTCCGCCGCAGCGGCGATTCTCCTCTATGGAGGATACCGGAGCGCGCGGGAGATCCTGATCTACCGGGAAACCGAGAGGATCTACAACGAGGCGGCCGCCTACGCGAACGAACGCGTCTCGCCGGACGAGATCGTGGTCGTCGACGCGCTCCCCTTCGAAAGCCCGCTCTATCTGCACTCGTCCACGTGCAATGCGAGGTTCGCGTGCTATCGGGAGGGGCGCCTCGCACTTCTCGTCCCCTGGGTCTTCGAGAACTACAAACGTCGCGGGTTCGACGGCGCCGCGTGGGGCGAGGTTCACGAGCGCGAGATCCGCGAAACCTGGCGATTGGAGAAGCGCTTTCTCGCGAACGGCCGGCCGATCCTCGAGATCTACGCGAACCCTGCCTTCTTGCCGCGGAGCGAGAAGAACGGGCCGCCGGAAGCCGGACCCTGATCGCGCCCCCTTTCCTCAGACCTTCGGGCCGAGGACGGCGAGCGCCTTCTGTTTGTCCGTGTTCATATAGAGGTGAAGGAAAAGGCCTCCCCTGGCGCTCGGCACGTGGATCACACGGACCGCCTCCGCCTCTTCGGCTGCCTCGGGGAAGAGCGAAACGAGCATGTTTGGGGACTCTCGGAAGAAACGCTCGTTGAAGAGATTTCCGCTCTCGTCCGGATAGAGGGGAAGATAGAAGATCCCGGACTCGATGAGATCCTGGAAGAAGTGCGTGCCGAACGAGACCTCGGGCGTGTATCCCCCGCGGGCGCGCGCGATCTCGATGAGCGCCTTCGTCCGGTGGATGTCCGCGTAGCGGACACGCACGCCGAGGTCGATGTTGTTCGACCCCCAGCGCCCCGGCCCCATCAGGACGAAGCGGGAGTGCTCGAGCCGGTCGTTGAGGCGTCCGACGAGGCGGCCGATCGCGCTCTTCTTCTCCGCCGTCGGGACGCGCCCGTAGTCGACAGGATCGATGTAGATGACGTACTCGATGTCGACGATCTTCCCGGTCGGAACGAAGCGTGAAGCGCTGAACACCTTCTGCTCGTCCGGCGTGTCTTCGGGAAGCGCGACTTCGGACGCTTGAATCCGCTCCGCCTGCGGGCGTGCTTGAAGGATGAAGAAGGTCCGCCCGTCGAACGCGAACTCGACGTCGATCGGAGAATTGTAGGCCGCCGAGAGAACCTCGAGAATCTCGCGAAGAAAAGACGGGAACGGCCCGGAGAGGAGCCCGTCGAAGGTCACGACGAGGGACGATTTCTTCGCCGCGAACCGGCTTGAGGCCGGCGCGGCGATCATCCCGTGCTCCGCGATCGAAACGATGCGGTGAAGATCGGGAAAGGATTCGTCCCCGAGAAGATCGAGGAGAGGAACCCGCTCGAAGCGGTTCGTCTCCAGGTTGATCGCGTCGACGGTTCTTTGCGAATAGCGGATGATCTCCTCCGCCCCGATCTCCGGGCGAAGAGTCGGGTTCCCGAGGGGGACCATCCTCGGGTAGTCGTCTCCCACGCGGTCGACCGCGCGCGTCCCAAGACCGAGGACGATCCGCGCGAGCCCTTCCTCCCTGCGGATGCGCGGGCTCCAGCGCCACTCGTTTTGAGAAAAAGCGACCCCGGCCCACGCGGGGAGCCAGTAGCGGCCGTGGCGGAAACCGACCACCTTCTGGATGAGGACCGCCATCTTCTCGTCGTAGTCGATCAGACTTCTCTCGCGCCGGTAGAGGATCGGGTCGGGGCCGAGCGTCGAGGCGTACACCTCCGCGATCGCGCCGATCAGCTGCTCCAACCGTCGTTCGATCCGCCCCTGGTTGCCGAGAAAGATCGACTCGTACTTTCCGGAGAACGCGGAGCCGAAGTTGTCCTCCAGAAGACTCGAGGAGCGGATCACGAGGGGAGAGTCGCCGACCCGTTCGAGAAGACCCCGCAGCTCCCGCATGATATACGGCGCGAACTGTCCGTTTTTGAAGATCTCGCGGATCAGGGGATACGAACGGCGAATCTCGGAGATCGGTTTGTACTTGATGTCGTAATAATCCATGAGGCCGTTCCGCTGCACGAACTCGGTGAAGTGATCCGAGCGCACGTAGTACGACTCGGGGGTGCCGAGCGGGAAGGGAGCCTCGCGCCCCGACTTCTCGAAATGCCGCCGCACGATCTTGTGCGCGAGGACCATCCCTGCCGCCTTCCCGCCCACCTTCCCGAGCCCCGCGCGCGGGCCGATGGCGTTTCCGACGATCGGGAGCATATCCTCGACCGCGAGATGGCGCTTCGCGACCCCGATGAACTCGAGACGGTCACTCAGGAAGTGGCGGATGAGCGCAACCCGCACCCCCGTTGACTCCTCTTGCAGCGGGTCGTATCCCGGCTCTTTGGGGAGAGCGCAATACTCGCGGACTTTGTCGGCGAGGAGCTGAAACGAGACGCCCGGCACGTTCGCGATCTCCTCGAGGGTGCGTGCTCTCTCGGCGCGCCTCGCCTGATGGACGGCGTTGTCCACATCCTCGGGCGTGAGGTGCTCCGCGGTGTACCGCTCGACCAGAGCATACACGGCGTCCCGGAGACCGGAGTCCCAGCGGATCGAGAGACCGCGGTTCGGATCGTCGCTTGCGGCCCGTGGGATTCCTTCCCCCTCGATCATGCGGCCCGCCTCGTCGTGGATCGTGTCGATCGTGACGCAGCCCTTTGTGTGGAGCAGGATGAGCAGGTTTCTGTAGATCCGCGCGGCTATCGCCGAGCCTTCCTCGAGCCGCTCGCGAAGCCGCTCGGCGGTCGCGCGGCCGCGAGCGGGGGGAGGAGCCTCTTCCTTCATGCGCCCTCTCCTCGCGTAGACGCCCGAGGGCCGGACGCGGCGGCCCGGCCCTCGGCCTCGTTGTGCGATCGTCGGTCGCCTACACCCATCCGCGAAGCTTGCAGGCCTCGGCGACGCGGTTGACGGCCACCATGTATGCGGCCAGACGCATGTGGACCTTCTCCTTCTTATGCATCTCGTACACCGTGTGGAAGGCTTTGGTCATCTTCTCGTCGAGGCGGGAGTGCACTTCCTCGAGCGGCCAGTAGAAGTTGTACGTGTTCTGGACCTGCTCGAAATAGCTGACCGTGACGCCGCCCGCGTTCGCAAGGAAGTCCGGCAGCACGAAGACCCCTTTCTCATAAAGGATCTTGTCCGCTTCCGGGGTCGTCGGCCCGTTGGCGAGCTCGCACGAGATCTTCGCCTTGATCCGGCCGGCGTTCTTTCCCGTGATGACGTTCTCGAGCGCGGAGGGGAAGAGAACCGTGACTTCGAGCTCCAGAATCTCCTCGTTCGAGATCGGCTTCGAGTTCTTGAAGCCGTCGATCTTGCCGGTCCTCAGCTTGTAGTCGACCAGGGCTTGCGCGTCGAGGCCGTCCGGATTGTACACGCCGCCGCGGGAGTCGCTCGCCGCCACGATCTTGAGGCCGAGGATCTCTTGGCCGAGGATCGCGCCGAACTGGCCGGCGTTGCCGAAGCCTTGAATCGCCGCCGTCTTTCCCTTGAGGTCGAGGCCGAGCATCTTGGCCGCCTCTCGCACGCAGTAGACGCCCCCGCGCGCGGTCGCATCGCCGCGCCCTTGGGAACCTCCGAGCGCGAGCGGCTTGCCGGTGATGACGCCCGGATGGGCCTCCTTCTCGATCGTCTCGAACTCGTCCATCATCCACGCCATGATCTGCGGGGTGGTGTAGACGTCCGGAGCCGGCACGTCC
Organism: Candidatus Eisenbacteria bacterium; assembly: GCA_016867715.1. NCBI lineage: Bacteria > Candidatus Eiseniibacteriota > Candidatus Eiseniibacteriota bacterium. The sequence continues at coordinate 50,678 of VGIW01000002.1, forward strand.
TTCGTCACGCCGAGGATTCGGCCGACGGCGCGGATGTACGCGCGGGCGAGCCGCTCCTTCTCCGCCTCGGAAAGATCCTTCGGGTTGCAAGTAATGCCACCTTTGCCGCCGCCGAGCGGAATATCGACAACCGACGTCTTCCATGTCATCCACGCGGCGAGCGCCCGCACCGTGTCGATCGTCTCGTCCGGGTGCCAGCGAAGACCGCCCTTGGTCGGCCCGCGCGCGTTGTTGTATTGGACGCGGTACCCGCGGAAGATCTTCACACTTCCATCGTCCATGCGGAGCGGAATCGTGACGACGAACTCCCGGAGGGGCCAGCGGAGAAACTCCCGCGTGGCCTGATCGAGGCCGAGCTTCTCCGCCGCCTCGTCCAGCTGCTGCTGGGCGATGGCAAACGGGTTCATACCGGTGGATGTCATGGACAGCTACCTCCCAGTTCCTTGTGGGTTGTGGATCCGGCCGTTTCCGGCCCTTGACGCAAAACACCTAACTCTAGGTCTGCATTCGCGTTTTCGTCAAGCCGCGGCAAGGGCGCGGGGGCGCGAAAAATATCTCCCATGGCTGACAATTTCTTCTTATGTCTACAGGCATGAAATCGAATGGAAGCCTGCGGGCGCTGATCGAGCAGACCAAACCGTTCCCAAACCTGGAGACGGAACTGATTGTTTCTTTGCAAGTTACGCTTGATCGCGCGCTCGACGTCGCCCACCGGCCTCTCCGGCTCTTCAGGCTTTCCCGGGAGCAGTACAACGTCCTCCGGATCCTTCGAGGAGCGGGGGGGAAGGGGCTTCCCACGCATCGCGTGGCGTCGCGCATGGTCTCGCGCGAGCCGAACATCGCCAGGCTCGTCGCGAAGCTCGAGGGGAAGATGCTCGTTCGCCGGAACCGCTCTCCGCGCGACGGGAGAATCCGCACCCTCCGGATCACGCCGGAAGGGCTTCGGGTGCTCGCCGATCTGGACGGCCCGATCGGCGCGAGCACGGAGCGCGCGGTGCGCGGCCTCGATGAGAAGGAGATCGACACGCTTCTTGCGCTGCTCGACAAGATCCGCCGGCCGCTCGTCGCGGACGGAGAACCGCTCCCCGCTCCTGGAACGGACGGGGGCACCGAAACGACCGAAAGGAGGAAGCAATGAAGGCACAGAGTCGAACGCTCGCGCTCGTCGCCGTCTTTGCGCTGATCCCGGGGCTGGCCGGGGCCGCGGAATGGGAGATCGACCGCGCGCACTCGGGGATCGCGTTCACGATCCGCCATCTCGGGATCTCGAACGTGAAAGGGATGTTCACCGACTTCACCGGGTCGGTGGCTTTCGACGAGGAGAAGCTCGAGGGCGGATCGGTGTCGATCCGCGTGAAGGCGGGGAGCGTCGATACGCAGAACGAAAAGCGCGACGAGCATCTTCGCGGCGCCGACTTCTTCGATGTCGCGAACTACCCGGAGATCGTCTTCACGAGTACCGGGGTCGCGAAGAGCGAGGAAGGTCACGTCCTGCGCGGCATGCTCCGTATTCTGGACATGGAACGCCCCGTCGAGATCCCTTTCGAGTACCTCGGATCGATCCAAGATCCGTGGGGCGGGACGCGCGCCGGGTTCGAGGGTCGGCTCAAGCTGACGCGCGAGGAGTTCGGCGTCGGCTGGAAGGATACGAAGTACCGGCCTCCGCTCATCGCGAACGAGGTGGTGCTGACGTTCAGTCTGGAGCTCATCAAGAAGGCCGGATAGGAAAAGCCGGAAGCCGGGAAGCCGGGGACAGGCACCCGTGTCTCAATAGGTGCCTGTCCCCAACCGAGCTATTCGGTCGATACGCGCCTCACCGAGAGGATCTCGATCGGATCGAGAGGGACATCCTTCGGCAGCTGCCCCATCGCTCCGGTCTTCACGGCGCGGATCTTGTCCACGACGTCCATCCCCTCCACCACCCGTCCGAACACGCAGTAGCCGAAACGAGCTTCGCCGTCGAAGTGATCGAGGTTCGTGTTGTCCTGGACGTTGATGAAGAACTGGCTGGTTGCGGAATGCGGCTCGGGGAGCCGCGCCATCGCGATCGTCCCGCGCGTGTTCGAGAGCCCGTTGTCCGCTTCGTTCTTGACGGCGGGTTTGGTCGGCTTGCGCGCGAGATCCTTCGTGAAGCCGCCTCCTTGAATGACGAAGCTCTCGATCACCCGATGGAAGATCGTTCCATCGTAAAACTTCTCGTCCGCGTAGGAGAGGAAGTTCTCTACGGTGATCGGCGCCTTGTCGGCGAATAGCTCGATTCGGATGTCTCCCAGCGTGGTCTTCATGAGAACCATCGGGTTCGTTCGGACCTCCTCGGCAACCGATTGCTGAACGGTTTCCGAAATCTGCGCGCTTCCCGCGCCCGCCGCAAGAAAGAGCAGCGCGGAAATCGTCGGTAGGTGTCGTCTCATCGGCAGTCCCTTTCCTTGTCGGTTCGTCTCCGTTTCCTTCTCCCGAGTCTTAGAACCCGGAGACTATCAGAAGTTCCCGGAGGGGGCAATCCTCGGGATGGCCCCTCATGGAGTGTGCACCGCCACGGCCTCTGCTATGCTGAACGGAGACCGGCCTCGCGGGGAAGGGGCCGTCGAGCGACGCGAACGAACGTTCGGGAGAACTCATCCCCGCGCCCGAACACGCGAGGTGCGCCCGTGGACGAAACGGACCGGAGGATCGCCGAGAAGATCGAGGCGATCGAGGAGAAGCTGGACGAAGGGGAAGCGGAAGAGGCGCTCCGCCTCGCCGACCATGCGGTCCGGGAGTTCCCGGACGCGCCGGATCTCCTCGCGCTTCGCGGGGACGCGCTCTGGGCGCTCGGGGGAGTGCGCGCGGCCTGTGAGGACTACGAGCTTGCCGTCGAGATGCTCCCCGACGCGGCGGATCTTCTCGCGGGGCTCGCGCGGATCCGCTTCTCGCTCGGGGACTTCCTCGGCGCGAGGCGACGCGCCGAGGAGGCGCTGAAGATCGAGGAGAGGGCGGAGGCGCTCGACGTGCTGAGCCGCCTCGCCGAGCGCGCGGGGCGTCTCAAAGATGCGGACCGCTTCGCGGAACGCGCGGCCCGCGCCGACCCGGAGGGCTTCCCGCGGCCCTTCCGAATTCCGGAGAAGGACTTCCTGCGGGCGGTCGAGGAGGCGATCGACCGGCTTCCGGAGCGGTTTCGGGACGCGGTCCGGGAGAAGAACGTCGCCATCCTCGTCGAGCCGGTTCCTCCGGAGGAGATCCTTCTCGAGGAGGAGCCTCCTTTCGACCCCTCGATCCTCGGGCTCTATCGGGGGATCCCGCTTCCCGATCGGGAGGCCGGCTCGCAAAGGGTCCCGGACACGATCCATCTCTTCCGCCACAACATCGAGAGGGCGGCCGCGGATCGCGAGACCCTGGTCGAGGAGATCGCGATCACCGTCTACCACGAACTCGGACACTTCTTCGGGTTGGACGAAGAGGATCTCGACGAGCTCGACCTCGGCTAGCGATGCGGTTTGTACCGGCCGTGGAAGCTCCAGGCTATCCCTTCACGCTTCAAGTGAACGGCGGCGGCCGGAGGGAGCTTCAGGGCGTACTCTTTCCCCACGAGCCGGGTGAGGAGAAGCTCGAGGTGGGGCAAGTGCCCCACGACGGCGATGTCCTCTTCGATCGAGGAAAGCTCCTGCGCGATCGCGTCAATTTCGTCGTTCGGGTCGAGCCCCTTCCTCACCTCGATCGCGGCCGAGCGCCCGACCCTGTCGGTCAGGATCTCCGCGGTCTGGCGGGCGCGCGTCTTCCCGCTGTGGAGGATCCGCTCCACGCGGATGCCCGCCGCGGCGAGCTGATCGGCGACGTAGATCGAGTCGGCGATGCCCGTCTCGGTGAGGCCCCGGTCGGGGTCCGTGTCGGAGGGCATCGCGTGCCCGTGGCGCATGATGACGATGTCCGGCATAGGATTCACCTCGCGAGAAAGTCGGCGCTTGGTTCCGGCGCTCCCGCGTGATTCTATCGAAGGGGCGAGGGCGGGGCAAGAGCCGCGCCGCGCGGCGGGATTCCGAATGGGCGATCCGTGTTTCTTGGCCGACGACATGCTCGCGCGTCTGGCGCGCTGGCTCCGAGGGGCGGGGCTCGACGTGGCGTACGCCGGTCGGGGCGCGTCCGACGACGAGATTCTCCGATCGGCCCGCAGGGAGGGACGGGTCGTCCTCACGCGGGACACGCGCTTTCCCGGCGGAGAAGAAGAGCGAATCGTCCTCGAGAGCGCGGATCTCGACGAGCAGCTCGTCGAGGTGCTCCGCCATTTCCCCTCGTTCGATCCTCTCGCGCGCTCCTTTTCCCGCTGCATGGAGTGCAACGGGCGGCTCGCCGAGGAGAACGATCCGCCCGCCCGGCCGGCGGGGGTCTCGGGGCCGTTCCGCCGGTGCGCGGAGTGCGGGAGGCTCTTCTGGCTCGGGACGCACACGCGGCGCATTCGGGAGCGGCTCGCGCGGATCGCGGGGAGGCTGGACGAGGCGAGTCGCGGGGAAGAGAGCGGGGAGCCTCCCCCGTTCGAGCGGGCGGCCTTCGACGCCTTTCTGCGAGACGCGTTCGCGAGACTCGACCTGTCGTGGCGCGGCTACCGGCGCGTCCGATTCGGGCTTCGGGGGCGCGTCCGGAGAAGACTCCGCGCGCTCGGGCTCCGCACGCTCTGGGAGTACCGGGAGACGCTCGCGCGCTCTCCGGAGGAGCGCTTCCTTCTCGGCGCCCTTCTTCACGTGACCGTCTCCCGGTTCTTCCGAGATCGAAGCGTCTGGCTCTCGCTCCCCGAGATCCTCTTTCCCCGGCTCGTCGAACAGGCGGGGAAGGGGCCGGTCCGCGTCTTCTCGCTCGGATGCGCGTCGGGCGAGGAACCCTTCACCCTTCGAATGCTTTGGAATGAATCGAGCGTGTCCGAGATCCCGATCGAGATCCTCGCGGCGGATGTTTCCGAATCGTGTCTCCGGCGCGCGCGCGAAGCGGTTTACCCCTCGAGCGCGGTGCACAACGTGCCCGAACCGTACGTGCGGCGCTACTTCCGCCTCGAAGGCGGAAACTGGATCCTCGACCGCACCCTCGCGGACTCGGTCCGTTTCGAGCGGTTCGATTGGAGAAGCGACCGTTGGCCGGGCCCGTTCCACTGGATCCTCGCGCGGAACGGGGTGTTCACGTATCTCGGCGAGGACGCGCGGCTTCGGGTGTTCGAGAAGATTCGCTCCACGCTCCTGCCGGGCGGCTTTCTCTGGGTCGGCGGAAACGAGAGGCTTCGCGAGGCGCCGAAGGATTGGGAGATCCTCGCGCCCGGCCTCTTTCGCGCCGGCGGATCGTCCGCGCGCGCCGGACCCGCTTGACGGATGGAAGGATCGGGTGTAGTTTTCCGATCGGCGGGCCGAATGAGGATCGCGTCATGATCGCCGGTATCGGGATGGACATGGTCCTCATCGAGCGGATGCGCCGCGCGATCGATCGTTTCGGCGATCGCTTCTTGAGGCGCGTGTTCACGGAAGGAGAGATCGCGTACTGCCGCACGAAGCGCGATCCGGTCCCTTCCTTCGCCGCCCGCTTCGCCGCGAAAGAGGCGGCGATGAAGGCTCTCGGTACGGGCGTGTCGCGGGGTGTGTTCTTCCGGCACGTCGAGGTGTCACGTCGGAGAGGAGAGGGGCCGCGCGTCCTGTTCCACGGGGGGGCGAGGCGCCGGGCCGACCTTCTCGACGTGGCCGCCTCGCATCTCACGCTCACTCATGAGAAGAACATCGCCGCCGCGTTCGTCGTCCTCATGAAGAAGCCGTCGCGTGAGCGTTGATCCGTCGGAGGGATGCTTCTTGCGCGACCCGGCCGAGAAGAGACCCGGCGTGCCTCGGTCGGATCGGGGCTATTCTTCGAAGCGAACGAGGCGGTAGTTCTTCTTCCCCTGTCTCAGGACGAGCGTCGATCCGGCCGCCAGGTCGTTCGGCCCGACGGAGCGGTCCGGGCTCTCCACGCGCACGTTGTTGAGATAAACCCCGCCTCCTTCGATGAGCCTCCGCGCCGCCCCCTTTCCCGTCGAAAGACCGCTCTCGACGAGAAGGTCGACGATCCCAAGGCCCCCCGCGAGGCGCGCGCGCGGGAGGACGGCGGAGGGAACGTCCGCGAAGACGTCGGCGAGGGTGCGCTCGTCCACCCCATCGAGCGTTCCCCCGAAGAAGATCTCCGAGGCGCGGACCGCCGCGCGAAGCGCCCCGTCTCCGTGCACGAGCCGCGTCGCCTCCTCGGCGAGGCGTTTCTGCGCGGCGCGGCGCTCGGGCGCGGCCGCGAGCTCGCGCTCGATCTCGGCGATCTCTGGAAGCGGAACGAACGTGAACATCTTGAGAAAGGGGATCGCGTCCGCGTCGCTCGCGTTGATCCAATGCTGATAGAACCGGTAGGGGGAGGTGAGGGCCGGATCGAGCCAGATCCGCTCCCCGTCGCTCGTCTTTCCGAGCTTCTGGCCGGAGGAGTCGACGAGAAGAGGGAAGACGATCCCGTACGCCTGCTTGCCGCGCAGCTTCCGGATGAGATCGATCCCCGTGGTGATGTTCCCCCACTGATCGCTTCCGCCCGCCTGGAGCACGCAGCCGTGCGTATCGTGGAGGTGCAGGAAGTCGTACGCCTGAAGGAGCATGTACGAAAATTCCGTGTACGAAATGCCTGTTTCTCCCGAGAGCCGGCTCTTCACGCTCTCCTTGGCGAGCATCTCGCCGAGGCGGAAATGCTTGCCGACGTCGCGGAGGAACTCGATGAAGCCGAAGGATCCGAGCCAGTCGGCGTTGTTCACGAGGAGCGCCTTTCCCCCGCCGAAGTCGAGGAAGCGCTCGAACTGCTTCTTGAGGGCGGCGAGGTTCCGCTCGAGCGTCTCTGGATCGAGGAGGTTCCTCTCCTTCGACTTCCCCGAGGGATCCCCGATCATGCCGGTCGCCCCCCCCATCACCGCGATCGCGCGGTGCCCGGCCCGCTGGAAGTGGGCGAGGCCCATGATCGGGATCAGGTTCCCCGCGTGGAAAGAGGGTCCGGTCGGGTCGAACCCGATGTAGCAGGAGACCTTCTCGCGCTCGAGGAGCTTCGGAATCTCCTCGGACGTCGCGTTCTCGATGAAGCCGCGCGCTTCCAGTTCGGCGTACAGGTTCAAGACGGATCTCCTTTGCGGCAGAGGTCCCCATCGGTGCTCGGGCGCTTCCGCCGCATTCTACTCGCTTTTCGGCGCGTCCTCCGATCGAATGTTCCCGAGGACCTTCCGGAACGCGGCGGCATCCCTTTCGCCGAAGAGGACGAAGCGAACGGTCTTCGGAAGGGGGTGCGCCTGGAGGAACCGAATCGTCGTCCGGATCGCGATTCGGCTCGCCTCGATGAAGGGGTAACCGTACGCCCCGGTCGAGATCGCGGGGAAGGCGATGCCGGCGCACCCGCGCTCCGCGGCGAGCTCCAACGACCGGCGATAGCAGGACGCGAGCGCCTCCGGCTCGCCGTGCCTCCCGTCGCGATAGACCGGCCCGACCGCGTGGATCACGAACGGAGCGGAGAGGCGGAACCCCGGCGTGATCTTCGCGTCCCCGGTCTCGCATCCTCCGAGCGTCTCGCAGAACCGGCGGAGCTCGGGACCCGCCGCGCGGTGGATCGCCCCGTCCACGCCTCCCCCTCCGAGCAACGTCCGGTTGGCCGCGTTCACGATCGCCGCCACCCGTTCCCTCGTGATGTCCCCATCCACGATCTCGATCCGATCGAAGGGATTCTTCTTCATGGCTCGCGCCTTCGAGGGGAATGATCGTCTTCAGGATACCATCGAGCGGACCCCGCGAGAAACGATCCAGGGATCGGTCGCCGAAGAAAGTGTGGCGATTCCGCGGCGGTCTGCTTAATCTCAGAGCGGAGATCAAACGAAAGTCGCACCATGAACGCGCTGCTGCGAACGGTCCTCATCGAGCATGCCCGGGAAGTCCGCGATCTCACGATCGTGGTCGCCGCTCGGTTCACCGCCGAGGACGCCTATCGCATTCCGCACCGCTGCGGCAACTGCCCGATCTGGAACATCGGCCATCTTCTCGCCGTTCAGGAAAGCGTCCTCCTCCGCCCCTTCGGGGAGAGAGGCGTTCTTCCCGCGAGCTATCCGGAGCTGTTCGGCGAGGGGACCTGCTCCTGCGAGTGGAACGGGAACCGCCCCGACTGGGACGAGGTCGTCTCCCTTCTCGATCCGGCGCGCGCGCGCGTGGAGGAGTTCATCGAGGGGGGGATCGATCTCCGGGCGCCTCTTCCCGAGCCCGCGTTCACCGCGCTCGGGATCGTTCTCTCGAACGCGGCGGAAGCGCTTAGCTTCTCCACGCTGCACGAGGCGATTCACATCGGAGTGCTTTCCACCTACGCTCGCCTCCTCGGGGAGCCGGGCGACCCGAAGGCCTAGGCGAGACCATAAACCCCTCCGTGACGGCGGCGGGGAATGCGTGCATGATTCGGGTCAAGTCTTGGCGATTCCCGGTCGATAACGGGAAGAGTGGATCGCCTCGGAAACGCGCGTTTCCGGATGGAGGTGACGACGATGCGACGGTTTTTCTTCCTTACTTTCCGCCCTCGCGTTTGCTCTCGCCGTGTCGCTCTTCCCAGGGTGCGGCGGCGACGATGACGGTGACAACAACCCATCCGGGCCGAACGGACCGGGAGACACGCTGACGACCGATCAGGTTCTCCAGGAGATCGAGAACGTGCTCGGCTCCGTGCAAGGCGCCGTCGAGGATTGCGATCCGATGGTCGTTCTCGCGGGGCTCGGCCTTCCGGAGAACCTGCCGGAGATGGGACTGCTCGTACTGGCGATCGACTCGGCGATGCGGACCGACGGCGATCTCTCCCCCTTCTATGGGACGTGGCAGGACACAACGCCGATGCGCCCGCTCGACGGGGCGGTGCGGATCAGCCCGCAGCCGACGGACGCCGTGAAGATCATCGTGGCGGGTATCGACACCCTTGGAAACCCGGTCCCGGGGAGCATCGTGCTCAGGGAGTTCTTCGCCGGCGAGCCGACCGATTCGATCCGGATCGATGTCTCCGTCCACGCGGACGGTTCGCCGAACGACAGCCTACGCCTCCGCGTCAGGGGCGAGCTTGACGCGAGCGCGGGCCACGGAAACGTCGAGGTCACCGGCCACTCGTGCGGGGCGAACTGGTACTTCGAGATCGAGATGGGCGGTGAGGACGGAGAGGGGGAGATCTCCGGATGGTACGCGTATCCGGGCGAGCCGACCCTCTACTTCGAGGCGTCGGGGAGCGTGGACACCTCGCTCGCCGAGGGGGCGGTCGAGGGGACGGTTCATCTCTGGACGACCGATGATCCGTCATTCGACCTTGTGCTCACGATGGTCAGCGATCCGGACACGTGCCTCGATGGGACGATCAAGATCGACGGTTCTCCGGAAGCGGACATCTACATGGTGAACTGCGACGACGAGGAAGCGGTCGCGATGTACATCGTCATCGACGGCCATGTGTTCGACGCCGAAGAGCTGCTCGGCGAGATGTACGAGATGCTGATCACGCTCGATCTCGACGAGCTCGAGGAGTGGCTCGACTACGTTCCGGCGAAGCGGATCGTTCCGGACGTCCTATGGCCCGTCGGAAAGGGCCATGCCGAGGCGCTCGAGCGCTACCGACAGTAGAGCGGGAGGGAGGCCGAAGCCGAGACGGAAGCCGCGCGCATCCTCGAAGTAGCTCCCGGGGACGGCGAGGACGCCCTGCTCCCGGCGGGCGCGCTCGAGGAGCGCCGGCAGGTCTCTTCTCTCTCGGAGGCGCGGAAAAGCCGTGATCCCCGTGTCGGGCCGGACCCACTCGAGGTCCGGCCTTTCTTTTATCCATGAAGAGACGATCGCGAGGCACCGGGCGGCGCGCTCTTCGGCGGGGCGGCGGAGCTCCTCGCGCTTCGCGAGCGCGGCGACGCCGAGCGCGACCGACGGACCGGAGAGATCCCCGATCGTGTAGTCGTAGAATGGGGCCGCGCGCCGGATCACCTCCTCGCGCGCGAGGATCCATCCGACGCGAAGCCGTCCGAGGCCGTACACTTTGGTCAGGCTGCCGACCGAGATCATGCGTGTTCCGTGGCGGAAGGCGTTCGCGTACTCGGGCGATTCCGCGCTTCCGTCCGGGCGGGCGAAATCGGCGTACACCTCGTCGACCAGAATATCGACGCCCCGGTCCTCGGCGACCGCCGCGAGCCAATCCCTCTCCTCGCGCGTCAAGCGGACCCCGCTCGGGTTGTGCGGATCGGTGAGCGCGACGAGCCGCACGTCGGGGGCGAGGGCGTCGAGAAGGCGTTCCCGATCGAAGCGGAAGCCCTTCTCGAACGGGCGCGGGAGACGGTCGATCCGCGCGCCGAGGAGGGCCGGGATTCTCCGGATCGGCTCGTACGCCGGCTCCTCGACGAGAACCCGGCTCCCGGAATCGAGGAGCGCCGCGTAGACGAGGAAGAGGGCGAACGTCGTCCCGTTGGCGGGAAGGACGTTCTTCTCCGGCAATCCGTACGAGGCGGCGATCGCGGAGCGAAGCGTCGGGCTTCCCCATTCGGACGACTCCGGAACGAGAAGCTTCTCCGGCGGGACGCCGAGTCTTTCGAGCGGGATCTCTTCCATTCCGCTTCGGGAGAGGTCAAACGGGACGTCCTTCGTTTCCCTCGCCCACCGGAGATACTCGATGATCGGAAGCTTCATGATCCCCCCCGCGCTCGAAAAGGAGCGCTCGAAGAAGCCGGGTTCCGCTTGACCGAAACGCAGGGCGCGCCTAGTATAAACCGATCGCGGCCGTCGATTCCTCGATCGTTCGTCGGCGCCGTCCCCCCGCCCCCGTTCGCGGCCCCAAGGCTCGCCGCGCGCGGGCGGAGACCGGCCCCGCCGTTCCCGGAACGAACGGGCCGGGGGAGCCGTTTTCGAGCCGAGAGACCACGCCCTTTCGAAAGGCGGTGTTCGCTGATGACCGGATTCCGACACGCCCGATCCGACAACCTGCGAGCGGGTGAACATAGAGACCGATCGGCGCTTCGCAGAAACGAGAGGCGCCGGGCGATCGAGCGCCGCTTCGGCCGCGTCGTCCGCCGTTTCCGAATCGACATTCCCGCCGAGACCGAGCGCGTGCGAGGGGCGAGCGGCGCCAAGAAGGACCGCGAACGCTAGCCTAGCTACACTCTCTCTTCCGGGGGCGGGAACGCGCGGAGCGCTTCCTCCGTGGCGCGAACCCTCTTCGAGCGCGCGAGGTAGAGCGCGAGAAGCCCCATGCCGGCGAGCGCGGGGAGGCCGGCCTCCGGGCCGAACGCTCCGCCCGTCATCCATTCAGGTCCTGATGGTCGATAGATAAACGGTGTGTTCTTCATGACCTCGCCGCTCACCGGCGCCGCGAGGATCCACCCGAGAACAAAGTTCCACGTCGTGTGGATCCCGATCGGGAGCCAGAGACTCCTCGTGCGGAAGTAGGCGATCGAGAGGAGGAGTCCCGCGCATCCGGTTGCAAGCGCGCCCGCGGCGGTGCCTCCCGTGTTGAAGGCGTGGGTGAGCCCGAAGGCCGCGGAAAGGAGAATCGCGGCCCGGGCCTTTCCGATCCCCTCGGCGAGGACTTGGAGCAGGTATCCGCGGAACAGGAGCTCCTCGAAGACCGCGACCAGCGCGAAGAGGAGGAAGACGCGGACGGTGTCGCCGAGCGCCGCCGGGAGGTCCCGACCGGCAGGGGTGAGAGAGAGCGTCCCCGCCGCGGCCGACACGCCGGCGACGGCGCCGATCAGGAGAGTTCCGAGGAGAAGCCCGTGCGCGAGATCCCGGATCCATCTCGGGTGGAGACCGAGGCCGAGGCTCGCGGCCGGGCGCCGGTCGAAGCGGCGCGCCAATAACGCCCCCGAGACGAAGACCGCGGCGATCCCGAGAACGTATCCGGCGGCGGCGAGCGAGAGAGGGATGCCTTGCACCCCGAGCGCGTCGTCCCGGCCGAGAAGCGAGCGAAGCAGCGGAGCGAGGAGAAGGACCGAGGCTGCCGAGAGCGAGAAGCCGAGGAGAAGGAAGAGCGCGATCCTCCAAGGAACGCGAAGGAGCCCGTGGCGGTTCGTCCAGATGCGCGAGGGCGCTCGTCCCGAGAACTCCTCGCGGCGCCTTCCGGCGGCGAGGCGGCGTTCCTCCCACACCTCTTGAAACATCGCCTCCATTCGGTCGGTCTTCTTCCTTCGATCGAAGAGATCCTCCGCGCGTCTTCGTCCTCTCTCTCCCATCGCGCGTCCACGATCGGGATCTTCGAGAATTCGGACGAGGGCCTCGGCGAGCTTCTCCACATCATCGGGAGGGAAGAGGATTCCGGTTTCGCCGTCCCTGACGATGTCGAGGATTCCGGCACATCCGCTCGCGACGATCGGAAGACCCGCGGCCATCCCCTCGACGGCGACGATCCCGAACGCCTCGGAGCGGGACGGGACGGCAAGTACATCGAGCGCGGATAGGATTCTCGGAATATCGCTGCGGAAGCCGGTGAACCGAACGTCCTCCTCGAGACCCGCCTCGCGCACGAACGCCTCCACCGCGCGCGCGGTCGCCTCTTCTCCCTTCGTGACGGAACCGACGACGAGGAAGCGGGCGCCGGGGACGCGCTCCTTCACCGCCGCCGCCGCCCGGAGGAACTCGAGATGTCCCTTTCCCCGCGAGATCCGCCCGACGAGGCCGACGAGCGGCGCGTCCATGCGGATCCCGAACTCGGCGCGCACCTCCGCGCGGAAGGATCTTCCATCCTTGAAGCGTTGAAGATCGACCCCGTTCGGGATCGTCACGATCCGCTCGGGAGGGATCGGCGTCCTTTTCAACAAGTTCTCCCGGATCGCCGAGGAGATCGAGACGACGCGCGCCGTGCGCGAGAAGAGGAAGCGATGAGCCGGGTCCTTCTTGTCGATCGAAGAGGCGACGTGCTTCGTGAGGATCACCGGAACCCCTCCGGCCAGGCGCGCCGCCGGAACGAGGGTCCAGAGATCCTTCGAGTACTCGGCGTGGACGACCCGGACGGCGTTCTTCCGGAAGAGCCGAGCGGCGCGAAGGACTGTGAGGGGAGCGATGTAGCTTCCCGAGAGAATCGGGAAGACCGCGAGATCCCGCTCGCGCGCCTCCCGCTCGATGGGAGTTCCCCTTCCCGCGAGGAAGAGAACCGGATACCCGCGCTTCGCGAGCGCGGCGGCGGAGAGAACCGCCTCCATCTCCATTCCTCCCCACGAGGGGGAGGAGCAGGCGACGGCGAGGGCGGGCTTCTCATGCTGCGTCATCGTTCGACTCCCCGTGTTCGTTTCGCGCGCAGCGCCTCCCGCACGCGGGCATACTTGAGGTACGAATGACGCGCCGAGAGCGCGGCGATGAGAAACCCGCGCCAACCGTCCAGGAAGCCGAACCGGAGGATCAAGCTCTTTACGAACGTCGCGGGCGGATGGACGAGAAGACGGAGAACGGATCCACCCTCTCCCTTCGCGGCGAGGTCCTCGGCCGCGAGACGCGTGAAGCGGTCGATCGTGGAGAAGTGGTCCGCGAGCGTGCGGAACGAGTAGTGGAGGATCGGGTTCCGGAGCGCGCCGGCCGGGCCGTCGATCGCGACGCTCTCATGCACGCTCCCCCCCGTCCATCGCCCGCGGTCCTTGCGGAAGAGCCGGAGCTTCCGGTCCGGATACCACGTGCCGTGGCGGACGAAGCGTCCGAGATACCAGGTGAGCCGCGGGATGCGGAAGCCGGCCGAGGATGTTCCTTGCTCGAGGACCGCTTCGATCTCTGCGCGGAGCGCCTCGGGGACCCTCTCGTCGGCGTCGATGTTGAGAATCCAGGGCCCCCGCGCGCGGTCGGTCGCCCATTGCTTCTGGTCGGTGAACCCCGAGAACGCCCGCTGATGGATCCGGTCGGTGAAGCGCCTCGCGATCTCCACGGTCCGATCGCTCGAATGAGAGTCGACGAGCACGATCTCGTCCGCCCAGGAGACGCTCCGAAGGCACTCCTCGATCTCGTCCTCCTCGTTTCTCGTGATGATGACGACGGAGAGCGCCTCCCTCATGCCGGTCGAGCCTCCTGTTCGACGCGCGCGCGGATCGCCTCGCGGAGATCGCGCGGGTCGATCCGCTCCATGCAAGGATGGTGCGGGCAGCGCGCGCCTTTGCATCGAATGCGCGCCGGGCATTCGACCGGCGGGACGAGCACCGCGGCGCGCTCCGTCCGCGGTCCCCATCGAGCCGGGCTCTGCGAGGGAAGAGGCGGGTAGGGGGACGCGACCGGAACGCCGAGCGCGGCCGCCGCGTGGAGGGGACCCGTGCTCGGCGCGATGAATAGGTTGAGGTGTGAAAGAAGACCGAAGAAGGAGCGGAGGGTTCCCCCTCCGGCGGCGACGAACGCGCCGGGGCCGATCGCGCGCGCGAGGCGCTCGGCGCGCGGGCGCTCGGAGGCGCTTCCGGTAAGAACAATCGACCATCCGTCGTCGCGGAGAAGACGTCCGAGGAGGAGGTCGTGCTCCTCCGGCCAGCGGAGAGCGGAGTCGCCGGAGCCCGCGTGGAGGCCCGCGAGAGGGCTTCTTCCCCCCGCGCCGCACCGCTCGAGAAGGCGCGCCCCCTCCTCGCGCTCGCTCTCCGCGAGAAAGAGGAGGGGAGAGGACGCGCCGCACGCGCGCCCGCCGGTCACGAGAGGGGCGAACGCCGCGTCGAGCTCCGACTGATGGCGCGGCGAGCGGGAGCGCGTCTGGCGGATTCCTCGGTTCAGAAAGAGGAACGACGAAGGGCGCGAGAGAGGTCCCGTTCGAAACGGGATCCCCGCTCTCCAAACGGCCGCGCACGCCCGAAAGGAGGGGTTCAAGAGGATCGCCGCCTCGGGGCGGCGGGCGGCGAGGGCGCGCGACATCTCCCGCGCGTCGTTCCTCCAGAGGATCGTCTCGTCGACGTGCGGGTTCCGCTCGATGACGGGCGCCGCGTAGGGCGAGGCGAACGAGAGCACGCGCGCCTCGGGCGAGGCCTCCTTGATCGCCTGGAACAGGGGGGTCGTGAGGATGAGGTCTCCCATCCGGTCGGTCCGGATCACGGCGATCGTTTTTGCATCAACGATCTTCGCCCGCGTCTCACGCACCGGGAGATCCTCCCGGCCCCCGGCGGGGCTCTGCTCCTTCCAACAACCGTTCCGCCTCGCGCGCGATCCGGTCCGCGTCGATTCCGGGAAGGCAGATCCAATTCCCGAGGGGGCACTCGCGCGAGCCGTGGTCGGAGCAGGGGGCGCACGGCGCGTCGCTTCGAACGACGAGGACCTTCCCGTCGAAACGAAACTGCTCGGGGCCGGTCGGCCCGAAGAGGGCGACCGCCGGGGTCCCCGCGGCGCACGCGAGGTGGAGGGCGCCCGAGTCGTTCCCGACGAAGAGGGCGGCGCGCGAGAGAAGCGCGGCGAGGACCTCGAGAGAAGTCCTTCCGGTCCAATCGACGGCCGGTCCGGCCCGCGCGGCCTCATCCGCCGCCCCCGCGTCCTCCGCCCCGCCGACGAGCACGCTCTGCATTCCGCGCCGAGCGAGGATCGCGGCCAGCTCGCCGAAACGAACCCCCGGCCACCTCTTCGTCGGCCAGGCCGAGCCGAGCGCGAGGACGGCGAAGGGGGGATGAACACTTGATGCACGAAGAAGATCCTCGGCCGCCGCCGCGTCTTCCTCGTTGAAGTAAGCCTCGGTCCGCTCGTCCTTCGCCTCGATGCCGAGCGGTTCGAGCAGGCGGAGTTTGCGCCGAACGAAAGTCGACTCCCATCGGCTGTACGGGACCGTGTCGGTGTAGAAAACCGCGCTCGGGGGGTGGTCGAAGCCGATTCTTCGCCCGGCCCCCGTCGCGAGGGCGAGCCATCCGCTCCGAAGGGAGCGATGCGCGGAGATCACGAGATCGAAGCGTCTCCGGCGAAGGTCTCGGGCGAGCCGCGCCGAGGCCCGCGCGCCCCTCTCGCTCCCCCGCTTGTCGAAGACGATCCGGTCGTCGATGTGAGGCGATCGCCGCACGATCCCCGCAGTTCTCGGCGCGTGGAGGAGCGCGATCGCGGCTTCCGGGGCCGCCCGCCGGAGCTCGCGGAGGAGAGGGGTCGTGAGCACCATGTCGCCGACGAACCCGGTCTGGATGACGAGGATGTTCCGGTAGGGGATGATCGGTGCGGCTTCCATCGCGGTTTCCGAGTCTATCGGAAGGGGATCGGCGGCTCAATCTCCGGGAGGATCGCTCCCGAGCGCCGCCCGCGCCCTCTCCGCGAGAGGCGAACCCGGCGCGATCCGGAGAACCTCCCGCCAGGCGGCCTCAGCTTCCTCGGTCCGCCCGACTCCGGCGAGCGCGTTCCCGAGGAGCCACCTCGCCGCGGCGTCCCCCCGCTCCTCGCGAAGGGCGCGCTCGAGATGGGGAAGCGCCTCCGCGGGGCGCTCCCCGGCGAGCAGGATCTCGGCAAGATGGAGGCGCGCGCTCCGGTACGTCTCGTCCGCCTCGAGCGCCGCGCCGAAGGCCCGCGCCGCCCCCTCGAGATCCCCCTCCGCCTTTCGAGCGAGGCCGAGGTTCGCGTGGAAGGAGGGATCGTGCGGCCAGAGCCGCGCGGCCCGCTCGAACGCCTCCGCCGCCTCGCGCATTCGGCCGGCTCGATAGCAGGCGCGGCCCAGATTCGACCATGCGTCGAAATACGTCGAATCGATCGCCACCGCATGAAGCAAATCCTCGATCGCCGCGTCGAGATCGTCCCGCGTCATCTCGAGGACCGCGCGGTTGTTGAGCGCGGGGGCGTACCAATCGCTCGATCGGTCCACGCGCGCGTATTCCTCGAGCGCCCGCTCGAAGTCCCCGTTTTTCTGCGCGGCCCATCCCTCGTTGAAACGGGTTTGTGATTCGTCCCTCTCCGGCTCGCTCGGGTTCCAGTTGACGAGGAGAAGAGCCGCGGCGAGGAGGGCGAGAAGGCGTACGAGCGTCCCTCGGGGGCCGCGCCGCGCCCGGACGATCGCGGCGAGCCCCGCCGAGGCGTACACGACGAGGATCGGGACGAGAGGGAGCCGGTACCTCGCGTTCACGAAGAAGAGAACGATCGAGAAGACGTACACCGCTCCGGCGAGGAGGAGGGGCCCCTCGCGCTCCCGGCGCCGCCGTCCGAGGATCCCGGCGACGGCGAGAGGCGCGACGATCCCGAAGGAGAAGAGGAGCGGGAAGGAGAGGATGCGCGAGCGCCCTCGGTAGAAGTTCGGGTCCTCGATGTTCGGGATCTCGTACGAGGAAAAGAGGTGCGCGAGCTTCCGCGCGTTCAGCGCGAGGAAGGCGCCCGGCTTCTCGGCGGCGAACGCGAGCCCCTTGCGCATGTAGAAACCGGAGACCTCCGAGGGCCGGAGGGGTCTCCCCTTCTCGATCTCCGCGAGGCGGTGGATCTTCTCGAAGGTCCACTGCACGATTCCGGGGAAGTCCGAGTCGCGTCCGTTCGCATGTTCATTGTTCCCGATGTAGAAGTTGATCCCGGCGCTCGTCGAGACGAGCACCGCGTCCTTCCCCGCGGCGAGGTTGTACGCGAAGACGGGAAGGAGCGGGATCGCGCATCCGGCCGCGAGGAGGAGCCCTCGCCGGACGCGCCGGCGGATGATCTCGCGGAGCGCGAAGGCGGGAAGAAGAAGAAGCGCGTTCGGCCGCGCGGCCGACGCGATCCCGAGGAGGATCCCCGCGCCGAGTGTCCGCCTCTTTCCTCCCTCGCGCGCGACAAGGACGAGGAAGCCGAGGAGGATCGGAAGGAAGACCGGTTCGGAAAGAAGCTCCCCGCCGAAATAGAGGAAAGGCCAGTAGAGCGCCGAGAGAAGACCCGCGAGGATCCCCTCCGCGCGCCCGAAGACGGCGGTCGCGAGGAGCGCGGCGAGAGGCGCGGCGAGCGAGGAGAAGAGGACCTGGAGGATGTGCGTCGCGAGAAGATCGCCCCCCGCGAGCGCGTGCCAAATCCCGAGGAGGACCGGGTAGAGAGGGGCGTAGCGGAACGGCGCCTCCGGGAGGCTCCCGCTCTCGCGGAACGCCCGCGCATCGGCGAGATACACCGCGCCGTCCACGATCGGCGATCGGAAGGTCGGCTCGCCGCGAATCGAAAGGACATAAAGGATCTGAACGAGGAGCGCGAGAAGATAGATCGCCGCGAGGGGGAGGAGAACGCGCGTCGTTTCCGGACGGCTCATGAGCCGAGACACCACCGGACCGCGCGAGAGGGCGGGGAAGGCTCCTTACGCGCGCGATCCCCCCTTTCCCGCGAGCCCCGGCAGGTTCTCCGCGACCCACCGCTCGACCTTCTCCTCCAGCTCCGCGAGACCGTCGTCGTTGGCGATCCTGGATGTGGCGAGCGTCGCGGCCTTCTCGATGCCGAAGATCCTCTCTTCGCGCGCATCGTGCTCATGAAGCTCCTCCATCGTCTTCGGGTCGCGCGGGGTTCCGCGCTCGGTCGCCCGCCGCATGCGGACTGTGTCATCCGAAACGACGACATGAATGAGGAGGAAATCGCGTCCATAGCGATCGCGCAGGCTCTTGGCGTCGAGATACGTTCGAATGCCGGCCACCACCGTGAAAGGGGCGCCGGAGGCGTCGATCCGATCGATCACCGTCTTGATGAAGTAGTCCGGTCCGTGCTTCTCGAAGTGCGAGCGGGAGATCTCGTTGAGGCTCTCCCTCGTCGGCTCGATCCCCTTCTCGTGCGCGATGTCGCGGACGATGTCTCCCATCGAGATCAACGGGACCCCGTAGTGCTTAGCGAGGATGTCGAGAACCGTGTCCTTCCCCGACGCGTTCTTGCCGACCGCCCCGATGACTTTCTTCACCATCGGCCTCCTTCTTCTCCGCCGCGGCGGGTGGACCGGCGACGCTTCCGCGCCGACTTCGAATGGCGGAATTGTACCAGTTCCGAGCGGGGGAATCGACCTCCTCGGCGGGGCGCGTTCGGACGCCGGAGGCCGGCCCGGGGGCGCTTTTCCGCTGAGCGGTCCGCGAGCGGCGTGCTACGATCGGCCGCGGCGGACGGCGGCGAGAGATGTGGTTCGGACCTAAAGGAGATCGGCGGCGTTCGATCGGCGCGCGGGCCGACATGAAGAAGACGCGGGTCTGTCAGATCTGTTCGGGAGATCTCTGGGGAGGGAAGGAGGCGGTCTCCGCCGCCCTCGCGCGGGGGATCGCCGTCTCTTCCCGAATCGAGGGGAGCGCCGTCGTCTTCCGCGAGGGGCGTCTTCTCGAGGAGTTCCGCGCGGCGGGCCTTCGCGTCGATCTCGTCGACGAGCGGACGCACGGCCCCCGCGCGATCGCACGCGCCCTTCAGCGAATCCTAGGGGAAACGAACCCGCACGTGCTCCACGCCCACGGCTACAAGGAGCATGTTCTCGGCGCGCTTGCCGCGCGCGGGACACGCACGCGCGTCGTCCGGACGCTCCACGGTCTTCCCGAACCCCCGCCCCCCGCGAGAAAGATCCGCGCGCGCGCTCTCCGCGCGATCGAACGGTTCGTGATCCGCCTGGGGACGCACGTTCTCGTCGCCGTGTCCGGCGAGATCGAGGATCGCTTGCGCGGGCGGACCGGCCGCGCGCGCCTCGTTCGGATTCGAAACGGGATCGAGAGGGACCGCCTTCCGAGATCGTGTGATCGCGAGGGGTTGCTTCGCGAGCTCGGTCTACCCGGAGGGACCGTTCTCTTCGGCGCCGTCGGAAGGCTCGTTCCGGTGAAGGGGCTCGACGTCCTTCTCGACGCGGCCGCCCGTTTCGCGCCGGACCGCCCGGAGCATCGATATCTTCTCGTCGGGGACGGGCCCTTGCGCGAGGAGCTCGAGCGGCGCGCGGAAGAGCTCGGCATCGCCGACCGCGTCCTCTTCCTCGGGCATCGCGACGACGCGGACCGTGTCATCGGTTGTCTCGATGCTCTCGTCATGCCCTCTCGGCACGAAGGAATGCCGATGGCGCTTCTCGAGGCGCGCGCTCTCGGGGTTCCGATCGTGGCGAGCCGAACCGGAGGGATCGCAGAGGCGGTCTCCGCGGAGGACGGGCTTCTCGTGGAGCCGGGAGACGCCGCGGCGCTCGCGGAAGCGCTCCGAGGGATCCGCTTCTTCCCGCGGCGCCCACGCGAGCGGTTCTCTTCGAGCGAAACCGACGAGTTCTCCGCATCGCGCATGATCGAGGAGTACGTTCGAGTGTACGAGGAAGAGGCTGCGGCGCTCGTGCGAGCGAACCGGAGCGAGCCTTCATGAGCCGGGACTACGCGATCGTCATTCCGGCGCGCGACGAGGAACGCGCGATCGGGAGAACGCTCGACGCGCTTCGCGGTCTCGACGAGGAGATCGGGGCGAGCGGCGCGATCCTCGTGATCGACGATCGTTCGGAAGACCGGACCGCGGAGATCGCGGCGTCGAAGGGGGCGCGGGTTCTCCGTGCGCCGGAAGGGACGATCGGCACCCTTCGCAATCTGGGCGCCGAGGCGGCCTCGTCCTCGATCCTTTGCTTCCTCGACGCCGACTGCGAGGTCGCGCCTTCCTGGCGGACCGCGCTCGGCGCGATCGTCCGCGAGAAGCCGATCGGCTTGATCACCGGCTTTCCGGCCGCCGTCCCGCCCGACGCAGGCCGCCTGGAGACGATCCTCGCGTTTCGTCGGCCGTCGCGCGCGCCCTCCTACATTCCGAGCGGCAATCTGATCGTCACGCGCGACGTCTTCGAGAGCGTCGGGGGTTTCGATCCGCGGCTCGCGACCGGCGAGGATCACGATTTCTGCGCGCGCGCCTCGGCGCGCGGGATCCGCATCGAGCCGCGTCCGGACTTCCTTGCCTTTCACCGCGGGTATCCGAAGACATTCGGCGAGTACTTTCGAAGGGAACGATGGCACGGGCGAGGCGACTTCCAGTCGTGGGGGTGTTTTCTCCGCTCGCGTCCGGCCGTGCTCGGGTCGCTCGTTCTTGTCTCGCTCGCCGCGAGCGCGGCTCTCGCGGCGGCCGGCGCGCTCCGCCCCGCGGGAATCGTCCTCGCTCTCGGCGCGGCGATCCCGATCCTCGCGACGGCGATCGCGCGCGGGGATCGCTCCATCGCCCGCTTCCCTCTCTTCCTCGCGAGGTCCGCCCTCTATCTCGTCGCGCGCTCTCTCTCGGGGATCGACGTTCTTCTCTCGCAAGGCGCGCGCGGCGCTCGAAGGAGCGCATGAACCGGACGATCGCGGCCGCCGCTCTTCTCGCGATCGCGTATGTCTTCTTCTCGTTCCGTCCCTCGACGCATCTTTGGTCGCTCTCGAACGGAGCCGATCTCGGGTCCGCGGCTCGGATTGCATGGATCGTCTTCGGCCTCTCGATCGCCGCTCTTCCGGTTCACGCGCGCAGCGGCGAGAGGGCCGCCGCCTTCCTCCGGAGGGCGCGCGTTCCCGGTCCGGCCGGCGAGGGGGCGCTCGCTCTTCTCCTTTTCGGTCTCTTCTACGCCTTCCGCTCGAAGAACCACTTTCTCGGCGACGGCTGGCTCGTCATCACGCTTCTCGAACGGGACGAAGATCCGATCGTGACAAGGCCGGGGATGGGAACGCTCTTTGTTCATCGGGCGCTCTTCCGCCTGGTTCGCGCGCTCGGCGTGGGCGAGGAGTTCGTGTTCGTTCTCCTCTCGTGCGCGGCGGGGGTGCTCTTCGCGTGTTGGGTGGTCCGATGGGCCCGCGCGGTCGCCCCCGCGCTTCATCCCGAACAAACGCGGGGCGCGGTCCTTCTCCTCGCCGCGGTCCCGCTCACCGTCGGGACAATGCAGCTCTTCTTCGGGTACGTGGAGAACTACGCGCTCGCCCATCTTCTCCTTCTCGCCTTCTTGGCCGAGGGATCGCGGGTTCTTCTTCGCGGGGGGAGCAGGATCCCCGCGGCAACGTTCTTCGCTCTTGCCGCCGCCGCGCACTGGGCGGTTCTCGCGCTTCTCCCCGCGCTTCTCGTTCTTTGGCCCCGGTCGAACGGCTCGTTGCTCGGGAAGGCCCGCGCGCGTCTTCCCGAGATCGGCCTCGTTCTTCTCTTTCTCGTCCCCCCCTCGCTTGCGCAGGCGCGCCTCGTGCACCAGTTTCATCCGTGGATCGCAATCGGCGAGGAGGCGCCTTACGGAATCCTCTCGCGCGACCATCTCCTCTTCTCCCTCAACTTCGCGCTCCTTCTCGCGCCGGTTCCGATCCTTCTCTTTCTTCTCCGCCGCTCGGAGAAGGGCGAAGGCGAGACACGACACGAGGCGTTCTTCCGCTTCCTCCGCGTCGCGTCCCTCGCGGGCATCGCTCTCTCGCTCGTCGTCCGTCCGTTTCTCGGCCCGAGGGACTGGGATCTTCTCTCGCTCTTCGTCGCGCCGCTTGCGCTCTGGGTGTCGGCTCGCGCGCTCGTTCGAGCTTCTCCGAGGAGAATCCCGTCCCTTGCGACGCTCGCGGGAGGACTCGGCCTCTTCTTTCTGATCCCGTGGGTTGCCGGCAACACGACGGTCGAACGGGGAGCAGAGCGGGTCGCGCGAATGATCGCGGACGATCCGCATCACTACTGGGGTAGGAAGCCGAAGATCGTGGGGCTTGCTTGGGTGATGGCGGAGAGGGGCGCCCCGGAGGCGGCGCACCGACTCTTCGATCGGGCGGCCCGGAAGCGCCCGGACAACGCGGTGGCCCGCTCGAACCTCGGGATCCTCCTTTGGGGGCGCGGGGAGTATCGTGAGGCGAAACCTCATCTCGAGGCGGCGGTCCGTCTCGATCCGACGCTTGACCCTCCGCTATTTTATCTCGGAACCGTTCGCTTTCATCTTCAAGAAGGCGATCTCGGGGAAGAGGCGTTCCGACGTTTCCTGGAGCTCGTCCCGGGGAATCCGTCCGCCGAGAGCTATCTCGGCCGGGTGTTGCTCCGAAAGGGGGAGTGGGAGGAGGCGCTCGAACATCTCCTACAGGCCCGCCGCGCGCTTCCGGAAAACGCCGATCTCGACACGTGGATCGGCCTCGGCCTCGTGAGATCGGGAAGAGGCGCGGAGGCGGTCCCCTATCTGGAGCGGGCTCTTCGGGCGGAACCGCACCGCGAGGACGCGCGGCGGCTTCTCCAAGAGACGGCCGGAACTCGATGACGAAGGACGACGCTACTCCGCCGCGCGAAGGTCGGTCACCTTGGCGGGCGGGACGACATCGAAGAGGAAACTATGCGTCTCGGAGACCCCGTACTGTCCGCCGGCGCCGACGGAGTGCACGCGGAAGTAGGTGCGGACATCGTTCTCTGCTGCCGGCTCGGTCAAGACGACCGAATGGCTCGTCACGAGAGCCGGATCGAGAGGAGTGAAGAAGCCGAGAGCCGGGGTCGGCCCGTACTCGACGCGCGAGTCGGAAGGGATATTGGTCTCCCACTCGATCGCCACCGCGAAGGTTTGGCCGCCGATAATCGAGGCGGCCACGTTCCCGATCTGAACGAGAGCGTTCTCCCCGCTGAAGGTGAACGAGAGGATCCCGGCAGGAGTCGAGGTCGGCGGGGGCGTGAGGATCTCCTCCGCGCCGCCGGGGGCCGGCATCCCGAGACGCCGAAGGTAGAGCGTGCGGCCCGCGCGGAAGACCCGGTACACGGCGGACGAGGCCAGATTGCAGATCGTCTGCAAAGAGGCCGTGTCGCCCGGGGCGAGCGAGTAGGTGACCGAGTCGATGTCGACCCCCTCGGCGCGTCCGAAGAGGATCACGCGGTCGTTCACGATCTCGGCCCCCACCATGTTCCCGGTTTCGATGAGGCGCGTGTCGGGCATCGACTGAACCGATGCGTCGCAAGGATAGAGCACGTGGAGGAAGAGATCCTCGAGGGCGGGGGTCGTCGCCTCGACCTCGATCCGCCCCCAGCCGATCGTGTGGTTCACGACCTTCGCTTCCTCGCCCTCGCTTCCCGGGGACCATTCGCCCCAATAGTAGTTCGCACCCTTGGTCGGATCGTACTTTCCGTTCGCGTCGAACCCGCCGGCCCAGTACGCGTATCCGTCGTGCGATCGGTTGTTCCCGCCGATCTTCCGCATCGTCCGGTTCTTGGGGAGGAGGGACTTGAGGAAGAGGCTCCCCTGGCCGTACGAAGGACTCGGATCGGTCACGCGCGCGATGCTCGCCCCCGCGTAATCCCAGATGCCGGCCTCTGCGTTCCCCCTCCTCTGAACGCCGGACCCCTGGATCGTCGGCTCGGCCTGAAAGTGCACGTTCCAGACCTTCGTGAAGTTCGGGTTCACTGATCCGACGCGATCGAAGACGACGAAGAAATCGGGGCGGAGGAAGACGAACTCCCGGGTGATGTGCGTCAGCTTGTTCGGCTGGAAGGGCTTGTTGCGGCTCGCGGAGATCGCTTCCTGATCGTAAGCGGTCGCGAGATCCGCGAGCGCATAGGTATAGGCATCGTTCGTTTCATAACGAAGAATCTTTCCCGGGCGGAAGGTGGGATCGGTCGTCGCCTGCGCGTAGGTGGGGGCGCTCGAGGGCATCACCTGGCCCCCTTCGTTCAGCACGACCGCGCCCCCCGCGGTCCAGTAGAAGATCTCGTTCGGGTTGTAGACGTGGACCGTATTGTGCGCGATCGATCGATGGAAATAGTTGGACGCGTGGCTGCCGCCGTCCGTCGACCAGTAGTGCGCGTAGTAGCCGCTGTCGATGATGAGGTTCCCCTTCCGATGGATGATGAAGGAGCCCTCGTCCTGGTGCTGATGGCCGTAGAGATACATCCCGGCGCCGAAGTTGGCCCACGTCGCGTTCGCATCGCGTCCGGTGCACATGTAGATCTGGTCGGTGCCCCCTTCTCCGAGTCGCACCGCCTTCGGGGCGGTCGCGGGATTGTAGGGGGGAAGCGTCGGGTCGTACCAGAGGACGAAGCACCAGATACACGCGTTCCGATAGTCGCCCGCGCTCCGGCTCACGATATCGTTCCACTGCTTCACATTGTGCGCTTGGTGGTACGGATCGTTCGCTCGCGCGGCCATGAGCGCGACGTTTCGGTAGTCGTCGCCGTACTGCGGGCGGCTGTCTTCCTTCATCGCCATGGTCCCGCGGTGCGGAGGCGTCGAAAGAGCGATCCACTTCCCCCACTCAAGCGGCCATTTCCCCGAGAGCGTCCATCCGTCGACTCCCGTGGCGACGGTGAACGCCTCGATGAACCAGGCGCGGCAGAACTGGTGGCCGGTCTCGTACGAGGGCCCGATCGCGGCGGCTCCGCCGTGAAGATCGAACGCCTTCGTCATGACGTTCTCGATGTTCCAGCAAACCTTCTGGTACTCGGTGGCGTAGTTGCCGTTGTCCGCGTTCGACCCGGCATAGAGAAGCGATCGGCTCATCTGCGTCAACCGGTCCCACGTACAGGCGTCCCTCCAGGTGTGGCCGTCCGGAATCGACGTCTGGGGCGCGCCGTACTTGGGCGCGATCGTCGAGATGTCGGCGGTCGAGAGGCGATCCCAGATCCAGTCGGCGGCGAAGGCGCGCGCGGCCGCCTTGGAATCGATCCCCCAGTTGCTCGAGGAGGAGAGGAGCGCGTTCCGGACGAAGTTGCCGTACTTGTTCACCTCGAAGCCGCCGCCCGAGTAGCCGGTCTGGTTCCAATGCTCGTGGATGACGTAGACGAGCGCGTAGTTCGGAAGGAAAAGCGCGTCCGTCCGGTTCGCGTTGATGCCGGCGTCCGAGAAGGCGAGGAGCTTCTCGTAATGCTGCCGGTGCGTGCCGCCGGTGCGGCAGCGGTTCGCGATCGACGGGATGTCGGCGGACGTGAAGAAGATCCTCGGGTGTCCGGAAGGGATCGCGTAGGCGGCGCGGGCCGGCGCCGGCGCGGCCGCGACTCCGGCGAGAAGTGCCGCGACGAGAAGGAGCGAGAAGGAAATCCGCATCGCCAATCTCCGAATCGGGGTTGAGATCAAACCCACAGAATGAGTGTAGTCGAAAAGACGCCCTCGCGAGCGCGCGCATGCTCGTCGGTCCGGCCGCCGCACCGGCGGCCGGCTGCGCTCTTCTATTATAACATCCCCAACCACTTATCGGCGCGCGGGGAGGCAGCTTGAGAACGAGCGACAGACGCGTCTCTTCTTCTGCCGCGGGGGAGAATCCTGTACACTGCCGATGCCTCGGGCGAGGACGGGCCCGCGCAGGGCGGCGGCCGTTCCGCGTTTCCGAAAACGAGGGAGCGGGGGAAAGGTGCGTTTGGTGCGCGTGCTGACGAACGTCCGGCGCTTGACGGGGGCCTCGCCGCCGGGGAGGGAGATCCGAATCGATCACGTGCCCCTTCGGCGCCACAGCCTCCGCGCAGGGCTTCTTCTTTTCGCCAAGTCCCGGTCCTATGACGCGATCGTGCTTTACCAACCCGGAAGGGAGCTCTTCTTTCTCGCCGCCTTGCGTTGCCTCACGATCGGCCGCCGCCCCCTCTTCGCGGTCGTTGACGCGGTCTTCTCCCTGCCGAGACGCTCCGCGGCGGGACGCGCGGCGGACGCCCTCAAGCGCCTTCTTTGGAAGAAGGTCGATCTCTTGATTCTTCATGTACGAGATTGTTCCGGGATTCGCGCGTCCTGGGGAATCCCCGAGTCGAAGTGCCGGTACGTTCCCTTCAAGGTGAACTCGCTGGAGGCCGTCGCCGGTCTCGGGACGCGGGAGGGGGATTATGTCTTCACGGGGGGGCGCTCGCGGCGGGACTTCCACACGTTCTGCCGGGCGATGGAGAGGCTTCCGTACCGCGGGATCATCCTCACGCCGCGCGAGGAGGAGAACGCGGAACACGGAACGTTGCTCGAAGGGCTCGCGGTTCCGGCGAACGTGGAGCTCGTCCGCGACGACGGGTCTTCGGAGTCGTGGATCCGCCACATCGCGTCCTCGAAGCTCGCGGTGTTCTGCATCGCACCGGAGGCGATCGGGGCTTCCGGCGTGGGCGCCTATCTTCTGGCGATGGCTCTCGGGAAGTGCGTCGTGATCACCGACTGCCCGGCCGTGCGGGGCATTCTCACGAACGGCGGGGAGGCGATCCTGGTGCCGCCGCGCGACCCGGCCGAGCTTGCCGAAGCGATCGCGCGCGCGAGCGAGGACGCGGAGCGTCGCCGAGCGGTCGCCGAGCGCGGCCGCCGCTATGCGCTTTCGCTCGGCGGCGAGGAGGACCTCATGCGGCGGATCGCGGAGACTCTCGCGCGCGAGGCGGAGAGCCGAACGTGATGCGCGGGCGCCGAGCCCGGGCGCGCTGCCCGCGGGGTAAGAGCAAGGAGGAAGCGCGTTGAACGAAGAACCGGCCGGAACGGCAACCCCCGCGCGCGTTCCCGTCCTGATCGCGCGCGCCGCCGGCGCGGTTGAGGCGGCCGTCGTTGGTCTTGTCGCCCTCGCAGCCCGACTCGCCGCCCTCGACCACGCGCCGTACGTCGACGAGCTGAACCACGTCCTCGCGGCGCGCTCGTTCCTCGAGGAGGGAACGATGCGGATCGCGGGCGGGGCGATCTACGATCGCGCGTGGCTCTTCACGCGCCTCGTCGCCGAGGCATTCCGACTCTTCGGCGAGAGCCTCGTCGCCGCGCGGCTTCCCGCCGTTCTCGCGGGAACGGCGCTCGTCGTCGTCCTCTTCCTCTGGGTCCGATCGTTCGCCGGGCGTCTCTCCGCGTGGATCGCGGCGGTTCTCTTTGCATTCTCGCCCGGCGCGATCTTCGTCTCGCAGCTCTCCCGTTTCTACACGCTTCAAGGGCTCTTCTTCTTGGGGGGCGCTCTCCTCGTCCTCCGGCTCTTCGGCCGCTCTCTCACGATGGGGAGGACGATCGCGTCTCTCATCGGGGCCGGCGTTCTCTTCGCTCTCGCGCTCCACTTCCAGGTTCTCACGGTCGTCGGGATCGGCGCGGTCGCTCTTTGGGTCGTTCTCGCTCGGGCGCCCCGCGCGCTCCGCGTGCGCGGACGATCGCGCGCGATCCTCCTGGTGGGCGGCCTCGTCGTGTTGGCCGCCGGTCTCCTCGGGGCGCCGTGGATCCTCCACCGCGCGCGAGGCTTCTGGGAGCTCTTCAACCGCGTCGATGTCTGGGCGGCGGGCGATCGAGGGAACGTCCGCTACTACCACTGGCTCTTCCTCGAGCAGTACGCGACGCTCTGGACGCTCTTCCCCGCGCTCGCGCTTCTTGCGATCCGCGCGCGCCCTCGGGAGGGGAGCTTCTCGCTCCTCGTCTTCGCGGTCCCCTTCCTCGTCCAATCGCTCGCCGCGTGGAAGTCGGAGCGGTATCTCTTCTACGCAATCCCCTTCTTCTTCGCGAGTGCGGGGGCGGGGCTCGGAGCGCTGATCCCTTGGCTTCGAACGGCGTTCGAGGAAGCGATCCGATCGGTCGGTTTCTTCGCGCGGCGGCCCTCCGCGGCGCGGGGCTCGGCGCTCGCGCTTCTCATCCTCGCCGGTCTCTTCGCGGCCGCGGGGAACGGCGCGTTCTCGCTGGCCGCGAAGATGGTCGCCGGCAGCGACGCCGATTGGCCGTTCGCCCGCACCTATCGCGGGGAGCCGAACTGGGGGGCGGCGGCCGGACGCCTCGGCGCCGAACGCGTGCAGGGGGCGGTTCTCGTCGCTTCGTCCGATCTCAAGGGCCTCTACTATTTCGGCGGAATCGACTACATCCTCTCGCGCGACCTGCTCGGCGATTCGCGGGGGATGAGGGAGGAGTTCGCGCCGCACTGGAAGACCCGCGTGCCGGTGGTCTCCGAGGCCGAGTCGCTCCGGCGGATCGTGGAAAGGCATCCGCGCGGTCTCGTGGTCGTCGAGAAGAAGCAGCTCCGGACGAGCTGGGGCGTTCCCGCGCCCGCGGCCGATTTCCTGGAGCGATATTTCGAGGAGATCCCTCTTCCCGCGGAATGGAGGCTTCGGGCGTTTCGCTGGGACCGCCCGGAGGAGGGGGAGGGCTTCTCTTCCGAGGAGCCGGCGAGGTGATGTCTTGAACGAAGGGAAGACGCCCGATCGTCGAGAGCTCGATCGTTCGCTCATCAAGGGTCTGGCGTGGACCGGCGCGGCGAAGTGGGGGACCCAGATCGTCGCCTGGGGGGCGACCCTCGTCGTCGCGCGGCTTCTTCTCCCGGAGCACTACGGCCTCGTCGGGATGGCGACGGTCTATCTCGGCCTCGTCACGCTCTTCAACGAGTTCGGGTTCGGCACGGCGATCGTCTCGCTCCGCGATCTCTCCGAACGGCAAATCGCGCAGCTCAACACCGTTTCCGTGCTCTTCGGCGCGGCGAGTTTTCTCCTCTCGCTCGCCGCGGCCCGGCCTCTCGCGGCGTTTTTCGACGCCGCGGAGCTCACGGCGGTCGTGATCGCGATGAGCAGCGCGTTCGTCGTGGCCGCGTTCCGCACGGTTCCGCAGGCGGTCCTCCAGAGAGAGCTTCGCTTCGGGACGCTCGCGGTGATCGAGGGCGTGCAGTCGATCCTCCGCGCGCTCTTCATGATCCTCTTCGCGGCGGCCGGTTTCGGCTACTGGACCCTCGTCCTCGGGAACGTGGTCGGTGCGCTCTTTCTCACCGGCATGACCCTCTTCGTCCGCCGGCTCCGCTTCGATCTCCCGGCGTGGAGGGAGATCCGCTCGGCGATCCGCTTCAGCGGGCACATCCTCGGCGCGCGGATCGGGTGGTACATCTACTCGCACGCCGACTTCGCGATCGCGGGACGCCTTCTCGGAAAGGGTCCGCTCGGTTCCTACTCGCTCGCGTGGAGCACGGCGGGGATGCCGGTCGAGAAAGTGACCGCGCTCATGAGCCGCGTGACGCCCGCGATCTTCTCCGCGGTTCAGTCGGAGAAGGAATCCTTGAGGCGTTATCTTTTGAACCTGACCGAAGGGCTCGCGCTCGTGACCTTCCCGGTCGCTGTGGGGCTCGCTCTCGTCGCCGACACGCTCGTGCCGTCGGTTCTCGGCGAGCAGTGGCAGGGCGCGGTCGTTCCGCTCCGGCTTCTCGCTCTCTACGCCACGTTTCGCTCGATCGTGACGCTCCTCCCGCACGTCGTGAACGTGATCGGCGAGACGCGCTTCGGGATGTGGAACGCCTACCTCGCCGCCGCGGTCCTCCCGGTCGGGTTCATCGTCGGGGCGCGTTGGGGAACGATGGGGATCGCCTCGGCCTGGCTCATCCTCCACCCGCTCGTCACCTTTCCGCTCTACCGGCGAGTCTTCAAACGCATCGAGCTCTCCGCGGGCCGCTATCTCCGTTCCGTCTGGCCGGCCGCAAGCGCGGTGCTCGTGATGGCCGCCGCCGTTCTCGCGGCGAAACAGCTCGCGCCGGACAGCTGGTCGGCGGGCCGGCGCCTCGCCCTCGAGGTCCCCGTCGGCGCCGTCGTCTACTCGCTCGCGCTCGTCGTCTTTCATCGGCGCCGCCTCCGCGCCGTCCGCGAAACGCTCCGCCTTCTCCGGCGGGAGACGTGAGTTTCGGTGCCTGGTGAGTTTCGGTGCCTGGCACCGAAACCCCTGCCGATCTTCTAGGAGGCGGGCGCGCGTCTCCTGTGCCTGCCCGGTTGACGGCGACCCCGCCGAACCGCTACAGTAGGCTCTTCTTGGGGTGCGATCGGTTATCTGATCGGAGCCTCAATAGGGAGCACGAGAGCGTGAGAGAGAGTCGCGTCACGATCAAGATCCCCCGTCCGCTCTACCGAAGAATCGGACAAGTGATTGAGGGGTCTGGGTTTAGCTCGCCGACCGACTTTGTCGTCTTCGTTCTTCGGGATCTGGTCGGGGAGCGGGGTCCGGCGGAGACCCCGGACGAGTTCACACAAGAGGAGCTCCGCAGCATCCGCCGGAAGCTCCGCAACCTGGGCTATCTCGAATAGTCCCCCGGAAACTTCGAGGGAACGAAGCATGATTCGCGCACATGGAGGCAAGCTGGTCCACCGGGTCGCGGAGGAGAAGGAGCGGGAAAGCCTGGTCCGTCTCGTCGATTCGCTTCCGCGCCTTCCCCTGAACGAGCGGGAGACCGCCGACATCGAGATGATCGCGATCGGGGCGATGAGCCCTCTCGAGGGGTTCATGAACCGCGAGGACTACGTCAGTGTTTTAGATCTCAAGCGTCTCGCCAAGGGCCTCCCGTGGACGATCCCGGTCGTTCTCTCGGCGAAGGAGGGGCACGGCGACGAGTTCCGCGAGGGGGAGAAGATCGCCCTCGTCGGGCCGGAAGGAGAGGTGCTCGGCGTTCTCGATCTGGAAGAGAAGTTCGCCGTCGACAAGGAGCAGGAAGCGGAGAAGGTTCTCCTCACGACCGACGAGTCGCATCCGGGCGTCCAATACCTGAAGAGCATCGGCGATGTCTATCTCGGCGGGCCGATCACCCTCATCCAGAGGCCGAAGCACCGGCGCTTCGAGGACTTCCGCCTCGATCCGCGCGAGACCCGCGTCCTCTTCAAGGCGAAAGGATGGGAGACGATCGTCGCGTTCCAGACCAGGAACCCGATCCACCGCGCGCACGAGTATCTTCAGAAGTGCGCGCTCGAGGTGGTCGACGGGCTCCTCGTGCACCCGCTCGTCGGGCAGACGCGCGGCGAGGACATCCCGGCCGACGTGCGGATGGAGTGCTACCGCGCGCTCTTCGAGAACTACTATCCGCGCACCCGGACCGCGCTCTCGATCTTCCCGGCGGCGATGCGCTACGCGGGACCCCGCGAGGCGATCTTCCACGCGCTCGTCCGCAAGAACTACGGCTGCTCGCACATGATCGTCGGGCGCGACCACGCGGGGGTCGGGAACTTCTACGGCCCCTTCGACGCCCACTACATTTTCGGAGAGTTCGATCGCTACGAGATCGACATTACGCCGATGTTCTTCGATAATAGCTTCTTCTGCCGCACGTGCGGCAACATGGCTTCCTCCAAGACGTGCCCTCACGGGAGCGCCGATCACGTCGCCCTCTCCGGCACGAAAGTCCGCGAGATGTTGGCGCGCGGGGAGATGCCGCCGCCGGAGTTCACGCGGCCGGAGGTCGCGGAGATCCTGATGGAGTACTACCGCAAGCGAAACAAGGAGCAGAACGGATGAGTCGTTTCGCCCTGATCGGTCTGGACGGCGCCCCTCCGAAGTTCCTCTTCGATTCGTGGCGCGACGAGCTGCCGAACATCCGATCGGTGATGAATGATGGGATCCACGGAATCCTGCAATCGACGATTCCGCTCGGGATGATCCCCGGTTGGACCTCGATGATGACCTCGCAGGACCCGGGACAGCTCGGGATCTACGGGCCGCGCGGCCGGAAGGGACGCGAGTACGGCGATCCGGCGCCGGCGACCTCGGAGCAAGTGAGGGCGAAGACCGTTTGGAACGTCCTCTCGAACCATCGCTTGAACTCGCTCGTGATCGGGGTTCCCCAGACGTATCCCCCCAAGCCGCTCAAGGGGGTTCTCGCGGCGGGGCCGTACACGCCGGGGAAGGACGCGCACTGGACCCACCCGCGCGAGATCGCCCGCGAGATCGAGGAGAGCGCGGGGGGAGAGTACGTGCTCGGCATCCCGGACTTCCGTTCCCTCGAGGAGGACTGGCTCTTCGATCAGATCGAGGAGATGACGCGGAAGCGCTTCGCCGTCTTCCGCCGTTTCGCGGCGAAGAAGGAGTTCGATCTCATGGTGCTCGCGGAGTCCGGTCCGGATCTCATCCACCGCTCGTTCTGGCGGTACATGGACCCCGAGCACCGGCTCCACCAAGCGGACCACAAGCATGCCGACTCGATCCGGAAGTACTACCGTTTCCTCGACGAGGAGCTCGGCCGCCTTCTCGACTCCCTTCCGTCCGACACCTCCACGATGATCGTTTCGGAACACGGAGCCGCGCGCTCGGACGGCGCGATCTGCATCAATGAATGGTTGATGAATGAAAAGCTTCTCGCGCTCAAGGAGAAGCCGGAGGAGCCGGCGGCGCCGGCCGCGGACCATATCGATTGGGGGAAGACGCGCGCGTGGGCGGAAGGGGGGCACCTCGCACGGATCTACCTGAACGTGAAGGGGAGGGAGCCCAAGGGAGCCGTCCCCGAGGCGGACTACGAATCGTACCGCGAGGAGCTCAAGGCCAGAATCGCCGCGATTCCGGACGACAAGGGGGATGCGCTGAAGACCGAGGTCCTGAAACCGGAGGAGATCTACCGGACGGTGAGCGGGATCGCGCCGGATCTTCTCGTCCTCTTCGGCGATCTTCGCTGGCGGGCGTCCGGGCTCGTCGGAACCGGATCGGTTTCTCTCCTCGACAAGGAGGCGGGCCTCGACGACGCGAATCACAACCGAAACGGGATCCTCATCTGGGACCACCCGGCGAAAGTCCGGCCGAAGGCGAAGGATCCGTATTCGATTTTCGACATCGCTCCCACGATCGTGCGCTTTTTCGGCCTCGATGTCCCCGCGCACTGGATCGGCGAGCCCCTGTTCTGACGAGCGCCGAATCGGCGCGCGCGGGGGGCGAGGGGAGTCGGGGAAGGAAGGGAAGCGTTCATGGAGATGAAGGGTTTCACGATCTGGTTCACGGGTCTCTCCGGTTCGGGGAAGACGACGCTCGCGCGCGTCGTGGAAGAGATTCTTCGCGAGCGCGGGATGAAGGTCGAGGTGCTGGACGGAGACGTCGTCCGCACGAACCTGTCCAAGGGTCTCGGGTTCTCGAAAGAGGACCGGGACACGAACATCAAGCGGATCGGGTTCGTCTGCCATCTCCTTTCGCGGAACGGGGTCGTCGCGATCGCCTCGGCGATCAGCCCGTACCGGGACGTGCGCGATTCGAACCGCCGCCTCATCGGGAGGTTCGTCGAGGTGTACGTGAAGTGCCCGCTCGACGTCCTCGTGAAGCGGGACGTGAAGGGGATGTACGCGAAGGCGCTCGCCGGGGAGATCAAGGGCTTCACCGGCGTGGACGATCCGTACGAGGAGCCGCTCAATCCCGAGGTCCTGGTCGAGACCGACAAGGAATCGGAAGAGGCGTGCGTGCAGAAGATCATCCGCACGCTCGAGCTCATGGGATACATTCCGGGCGCGGACGCGTCGGGCGAGACGAGCGAGGAAGAGGAAGAGAAGATTCGGCGGCGTCTTCGCGATCTCGGTTATATCTAAAACAATCATGCCTCGATGGAGGCGATGGGAAGGTTCCGGCGAGACCTTCGCCGGGCCGGACGGGGGAAGAGGAGAGAGCACGGGTTGGCCGCGTTCTGGAAGAAGCGATCGAGCGGCCCGAAGGTGTGCGTCTTCGGCGTGGACGGGATGCCGCACGCGCTCCTTCGCCGCCTGATGGACCAGGGGGTGATGCCGCGGGCGCGCGCGATCTTCGGGAGCGCTCTCCGGCGGATGCGGGTGACGCTCCCCGAGGTCTCGTCGGTGAGCTGGTCGAGCTTCATGACCGGCTCGAACCCCGGGACGCACGGGATCTACGGCTTCACCGATTTCGACAAGGGATCGTACCGGATCCGCTTCCCCTCGTTCGCCTCGCTCCGGGCGCCGACGCTCTGGGACCGCCTCGGCAGGCGCGGGAAGCGCTCGATCGTCCTCAACCAGCCGTCGACCTACCCGGCGCGCGAGATCCCGGGAGTCCTCGTCTCCGGGTTCGTCGCGATCGATCTCAAGAAGGCGGTCTGGCCGCCGGATCTCGCGCGGAAGCTCGAGGAGATGAACTACCGGATCGATCTCGACACCCAGAAGGCGGGGAAGCACTCCGATTACCTCTTCCGGGAGCTCCAGGCGATCCTCCGTGGACGGGAAGAAGCTCTCGATTATCTTTGGGAGAGGGAGAAATGGGACCTCTTCGAGATCGTGGTGACCGGAACCGACCGCCTGCAGCACTTCCAGTTCGACGCGATCGAGGATCCGTCCCATCCGAACCATGTGCACTGTCTCGACTACTACGAGAAGGTGGACGCCCTGCTCGGGCGCGTGTTCGATCGGTTTGTCCGGGAGACGGGAGATGATTCGGGGCGCGGCTTCTTCGCCCTCTCGGACCACGGCTTCACCAGGATCCGACAGGAGTTTTACGTGAACGCGTGGCTCGTCGAAGAGGGCCTTCTCTCATTCCGGACCGGGGAGCCGAAGTCGTTCGAGGACGCGGAGCCTTCCTCGAAGGCGTTCGGCCTCGATCCGACGAGGATTTATTTACATCGCAAGGATCGCTTCCCGAACGGGTGCGTGGAGCCGGACGAGGTTCCGGAGCTTTGCGCGCGGATCGCGGAGAAGATCCTTCCCCTCCGCTTCGCCGGCGAGCCGGTCTTCCGGGGGGCGTTCCGGGCGGAGGAGATCTACTCGGGACCCGAGACCGCCTCGGCGCCCGATCTCGTCCTCCTCGCGAACGACGGTTTCGACGTCAAGGGATGGATGCGGACCGGACCGGTGTTCGGCCGGTCCCACTTCACGGGGATGCACAACTGGGACGACGCGTTCTTCTGGAACGGAGGCCCGATGCCGGAGGACTTCGACATCACGGCGATCGCCTCGGCGATCGAGAGCCGCCTCGCGGGCCAAGAGGAGTAGAGCGATGCGCCGATCGGTCGGTCGCTTCGCGTTTCTTCTTCCGGCCGCGCTCGTTCTTCTGGCGGCCTCTCCCGCGGAAGCCTACATCGGGCCGGGCGCCGGCTTCGCGTTCCTTTCCTCGTTCTTCGTCCTCTTCGTGACGTTCCTTCTCGCGATCGCCACGATTCTGATTTGGCCGATCCGTCTTCTCATCCGTCTCGCGCGCAGGAAGGGGAAGCTCGCGAAGACCGACGTGGATCGGGTGATCATCGTCGGGTACGACGGTCTCGATCCGAAGCTCGCCAGGAGGTGGATGGACGAGGGGAAGCTCCCCAACTTCAAGCGCCTCGCGGAGAAGGGGGAGTTCCGGCCGCTCGACTCGTCGTGGCCTTCGATGTCGCCGGTCGCGTGGTCGAGCTTCGCGACGAGCAGTGACGCGTCCCGTCACAGCCAGTACGACTTCCTCTCCCGCGATCCGAAGACGTACATCCCCGATCTCGCGTCGGTGAAGATCGTGAACCCGACGCGGCGCATCAAGCTCGGCAAGTATCGAATCCCGCTCGGCAAGCCGGTCGTTCGCCTCCTGCAGCGATCGATCCCCTTCTGGAAGATCCTCGGCGAGCACGGAATCTTCTCGCAGATCATTCGCGTGCCGATCACCTTCCCGCCGCAGAAGTTCAACGGCGCGGTCCTCTCGGCGATGTGCGTTCCGGATCTCGCCGGCACGCAGGGGACGTTCACCTTCTTCACGACCGACACCGAGGGGGCCAAGGCGGCGACCGGAGGCGTGCGGAAGCCGGTTGCGAGGAACGGGAACATCGTTGAGGCGTTTGTTCCCGGTCCGGCGAACAGCATGACGGAGGGACAGGAGGAGCTTCGCGTCCCCGTTCGGATCGTGATCGACGAGGCGAACGAGAGCGCGACCCTCCATCTGCCGGACGAGACCTTCCGGCTCCGCCTTCGCGAGTTCTCTCCGTGGAAGCGCGTGACGTTCAAGCCCGGGCTCGGCGTGCGCGTGAACGGGATCGTCCGCTTCTGTGTCCTTTCGATCCGCCCGCACTTCGAGCTCTATCTCACGCCGACCCAGATCGATCCGGACAAGCCGGCGATGCCGATCTCGGAGCCGCTCTTCTACTCGGTCTACCTCGCGAAGCTCCTCGGGCCGTACTCGACGCTCGGGCTCGCCGAGGACACGTGGGCGCTGAACGAGAGGGTTCTCGACGAGGAGCTCTTCCTCGAGCAGGTCTGGCTGAACCACGAGGAGCGCGAGAGGATGTTCTTCAACGCGGTCGATCAGACGAAGCGCGGCCTCGTGGCGTGCGTCTTCGACTGCACCGACCGGATCCAGCACATGTTCTGGCGCTATTTCGACGAGAACCATCCGGCGAACCGCGGCAAGGACACCGTCCGTTTCAAACACGCGATCGAGAACCTCTACGTGCGCGCGGACGAGCTGCTCGGCCGAATCATGAAGACGTGCGACGACCCGCGGACCGTGCTCATGGTCATGTCGGACCACGGGTTCACCGAGTTCTCGCGCGGGATCAACCTGAACTCGTGGCTCGCCCTGAACGGCTACATGGCGATGAAGAACGGCGACAAGACGTGCAAGGATTGGTTCCAGGGGGTGGATTGGTCGAAGACGCGCGCGTACAGCTTCGGCCTCACGGGGATCTACATCAATAAGTCGGGGCGCGAGGGGCAGGGGATCGTCGATCCGAAGGAAGCGCTCGCGCTGAAGCGCGAGATCGCGGCGAAGCTCTCGGGTTTGCGCGACGAGGAGCGCGGGAAGACGGCGGTGAACGACGCGATCGTCGCCGAGGATCTCTACACCGGTCCGTATCTCGACGCGAGCCCCGACATCCTCCCCGCGTTCAACACCGGCTATCGGATCTCCTGGGAATCGGCGGTCGGCAAAGCGGACGGCAAGGTTTTCACCGACAACACGAAGAGCTGGAGCGGCGATCACTGCGTCGATCCGAGGCTCGTGCCGGGGGTTCTCTTCTGCAACCGCCGCCTCGCGCGCAAGAACCCCGCGATCGTCGACATCGGAGCGAGCGTCCTCGATCTCTTCGGGATCGAGCGGCCTCGCCACATGACCGGGAGGTCGTTTTTCCGCGCCGCCCCCGAGGAGGATTCCGCGGGCTCCGTTCCGCGGGGCGCGGCGAACGGATAGAATGGACTCGGGCGAAAGCGGAGAGGGCTCCGCCGCGCCGGAAGCGGGAGGGAAGAGATGTTCGGACCGAAGGTCAAGATCAGCAAGGACCTGATGGAGAAGATCAAGAAGTACTCGGCGCTCGCCGGCTACTCCTCGCCGGACGAGTTCGTCCTGCACGCGCTCGAGAAGGAGATCGCGAAGCTCGAGGAGGCCGGATCGGACGAGGAGATCAAGAAGAAACTCCAGGGGCTCGGCTATATCTCATAAAGCTTGAGGATCGAAGCATGTGGGGATTGGTGCGCGCGGTGACCGCCGTCTTCGACGGCCTGATCGGGATCTTCGGCCGTTGGAACCCGATGGTCGGGCTTCTCGCGGTCTCCATTCTCACGGGCGGCGTGATGCTCGTCATCTTCCGCTACACGTCGAACCAACAGGCGATCGCCCGGCAGAAGGAGCTGATCAAGGCGCACATCCTCGAGATCCGGCTCTTCAAGGACGACCTGCGCATGCAGTTCGCCGCGCAGAGGAAGATCCTCGTCGAGAACCTCCGCTACATGCGCTACGCGCTCGCCCCGATGCTCGTGATGCTCGTTCCGGTCCTCGTCATCTTGATCCAGCTCGACGTGCGGTACGCGAGAAGGCCCCTCCTTCCCGGCGAGACGACGGTCCTCCGCGTCGCCGTGGAAGAGGGGACCGACCTTTCGTCGGTGCGGCTCGACGCGCCCGAGGGGATCACGGTCGAGACGGAGCCGATGCGAATCCCCGGCGCGCACGAGGTGAACTGGCGGATCCGCGCGGAGAGAGAAGGATCGCACGATCTCGTGATCGCCGTCGGCTCGGAGCGCGCGGTGAAGCGGCTCGAGGCGGGGGAGCGCGTCGCCAAGCTCTCCGAAGTCCGCGACCGCGCCGGCATTCTCGCCGTGTGGGCGCGCCCCGCGGAGAGCCCTCTCCCGAACGGATCCCCGATCCGCGAGGTCGCGCTCGCTTATCCGGAAAGGGACCTTCGGCTCTTCGGGATCGGAGCGCACTGGCTCCTCGTCTTCTTCGTCGTCTCGGTCGTCTTCGGCTTCGCGATCAAGGGCTTCGTCGGCGTCGAGGTGTGATCGGCGGAGCGCTTCTCCCAAACACTTCGGTCATCAAGCTTCGGCAGCGTCGCGCTACTCGATGTAGCCGAGCGCGCGGAGGCGGTCCATTGTGGTCGCGTCGAGCTCCGCGCTCTTCTCGGAGCGGGTGAGCCGAGCGCCTCGGAACAGAACCGAAAGCGACTCGATCTCCGCGAGGAGTTCCGACGCCCGGTCGGGAAGCTCCTCGAAGAGATCCTCGTGCTCCCCGGGATCCTTCTCCAGATCGTAGAGCCATGCGCCCCCGTCCTCGGATCGGATCAGCTTATAGTTCCCCTTTCGGAGAGTGTCGTACCTGCGGCCGGAGAGCTGGATCTCGCTGTAGGAAGAAGACGCTCCCGCGCCGCGTCCCTCCAAGAGGCCCGCGAAGCTGCTCCCCTGCATCCCCTCGGGGGGATCGAGACCGAGAAGATCGAGGAGCGTGGGCATCACGTCCACCATGCGCGCCATCGAGTCGATTCTCCGGCCGGAGGGGACCGACCCGGGGCGGATGAGCGCGAACGGAACGCGAAGCTCCTCTTCGTAGAGCGAATGGCCGTGGCCCCAAGAGCCGTGTTCGTAGAACGTCTCTCCGTGGTCCGCCACGACGACAATCAGGGTTCGCTCGATGAGGCCGCGGGTCTCGATCGCGTCGATCAGGCGGCCGATCTCTTCGTCCAAGTAGGCGATCTCCCCGTCGTAGCGGTCGATCATGTTTCGCCGTTCCGCTTCGGGGAGGGCGCGCGCTCGGTTGGCGGGGGCGAACACCCCCGCGGTGGAGGGAGGACGAATCACGGGGTCGCCGTCGTAGCCGCCGGAGAAGAGCGCGTCGTAGGGAGCCGGCGGCTCGTACGTCGCGTGAGGCTCCAGGAAATGCAGATAGGCGAAGAACGGCTCCTTGTCGTTTTCGCCGATCCAATCGAGGAAGGGATCGATCACCTCGGGCGCCGCGAGCGCCGCCGCGTCGTGCTCGATTTCCCAGAAGAGCCGCTTCTCGATCGAGATCA
This sequence comes from Candidatus Eisenbacteria bacterium, assembly GCA_016867715.1. Lineage (NCBI taxonomy): Bacteria > Candidatus Eiseniibacteriota > Candidatus Eiseniibacteriota bacterium. The sequence goes on from VGIW01000002.1 coordinate 90,267, forward strand.
AGAGATCCAGGCCGGTCGACACGACGGGAAGAGGACCGAACCTCCGCACGCCTCGAAGAAGAGCGTGGCCGAGACCGTTCTTGTACGTGGTGATCACGGGGAGCGTGACGAGCGTTTCGAACCCTTGGTCGAAACCGAAGACCGGCGAGATGTACGTGTTCGCGCTCGAGCAGAAGGTCCGGTAGCCTCTCCCTTGAAGGTCCTCAGCCAGCGTGTGCGCGGACTCCGGAAGGGCGTCGTGCTCCACCGCGGTGTGGGTGGAAGGATAGAGGCCCGTGAGAAGCGTCGCGCACGATTCCTTCGTGTGCGGCGCCTGGGAGACGAGATGGGTGAAGACGGTTCCCCTCTCCACGAAGCGATCGAGCCTCGGCGTCGTTCGCCTCGGATAGTCGTTCCACGAGACGTGATCGTTGCGGAGCGTGTCGATCATGAGGATGAGAAGATTGGGCCGGCCGCGAACATTCCCGCCTTCGATCGATGATGGTTCAATCGTTCTCCCCGCGGAGCCCGGGACGATCGAGAGAAGACCGAAGAGCGCGCCCGCCGCCGCGAACGTGAAGATCGCCGCTCTTCCGGCAGTGAGCCGCGGGAGCCTTCGGCCGACGCGCGCGATCGCGATCCCGAGGGCGACGGAGAGGAGAATCGCCAGGCCGTCGAAGAGAAGGCTCGCCGGCGCCGTCTCCTCGGGGAGGTAGTGCCGGTTTCCGATGCTGGTGACGGCGACGAGAAGGAGGAGCGGGAGAAGAACGGCGAACGGATGCGGGTGAAGCCTGCGCCCGCCCGGGAAGACCGCGAGGAGCGGCCAAAGGATGAGGCCCGCGGCGCCGCCGAGGATTCCGTATTGGATCGCCGTCAAGAGAACGAAGTAGCTCGGGAGGGATAAGGAAGAGAGCACGCGGGTGAGAAAGAGGGAATCGAGAGCGCCCGCCGCGCCTCCGGCGAAGAGGCCGGCCAGGATCCAGAGGATCCACGAGAGGCCGCCCGTTCGCTCCCCGCGTTCTCTCGACATGTGGGTCCTCCCCTCCGGCGCGCGCGTGCGTCCCTTCGCTCGGGAGACCCGCGTCCTCATCCGTCGGTCGCCGCGCGAGCGATCGCGGTCATCGTAGACGAATGCTCGACTTGATTCCAGTTTCTCCGCGCGGTCTTCGTGAACGCGGTTCGGATTGTTCGGGTGAGCGGCTGCCGAATTCGGTATGGCGTCCCCGGAAATCCGTTCTGTCCGATCTCTGACCGGACAAGCTCTCCGTGACGATCCTCGATAAGTGTTGGGTGCGGAGCCCAATCTCCGCACACCCTTCGAAGCGGAGACAGACCGTCGAGATGGACAGGACACCCTCGCCGTCTCTCGCAAAGACGGCAGCTCGGGGAGATCTTTTCACTTGCGCCCGGGGGCCTTGTAGGTGTTAGCCGACCTCACTCCTGATCTCCCCTGAAGGGCTGTGGAATCGACTTAGCGGGATCCGCCTTTGCGTTCTTCAGAAACTCTGTGACTTGCCGCGAGAGCGTTGCCGCCCATTGGGGCTCTCGCACATCGTAGACGATAACGCGCAAGTGACGAAGATCGAACGGGATGTCGTCGATCTGCCCGGCTGCGAAGACTACAGGCTTTCTCGCCGCGTGAGCGAGGCCAAGCTCATAGAACACGTTCGCGTTCTTGCCGGTCAAGTCGGCCAGAAGAACGGTCGACTTGCCGATCTGTTCCCAAATCTGCTCGACAACAGTCCCGGTGTTGAAGAGTTCGTCTGCGCGGACGGGCTCGAAACCCGCTGCTCGGATGGCAGGCACGTAGATCTGTTGGTAGTACTTATCGAACCACTCGCCGAACGGCATCATTACGAAACAGCTATCAAGGAATCTACGAACCCGATCTTCCTTAAGTGGTTCCGGGGGCTCTGGGAGTGCCTCTTCCCCTGTGCCGCTAGGTTTCTCCCGCGGCGGCGTCTTGGGTGGTCTAGCTGCGAACGACATCAGAAAGGCCAGGTTTTCACGAAAGACCTCAGCGAAGCGGTCAACGCGGTCTCTGGGAACGCTGAACTGCCTGGACAGAGTGTTCTTGAAGAACTCGTCCTCTGGAAGCGGCTTGCTCCCGTAGAACTCTTCCACCTTCTTGAAGTCCTCTACCTTTCTGAACGCTTCAAGAAGAGCCCTTTGCCTGTCCGAGGCATCTTCTGGGGCCACGATATCCTGACCGAGCTTTTCGAGGCGCACCGTAGCGTGGGCCCCACTTCCCGAAACGAGTCCGTACTGATTCGCGGCGCGGAGGAGGTCCAGAAAGCGCCAGTCATTGGACTGATGGAAGCCGACTGCCTTTGCGAGGTCTGCGGCGTTCATTGGGTTTCCACCGTGCTTCTCATCGATCGCTCGGGGGACGCGGATAGCCGACTCCAGGGTTTCCTTCGGAAACGTCCACGCCGCCCCTTTCTTGCCACCACTCGTCGGCGTTGTGCGAGGGCGTTTGGGCTTGCCGGATTCCTTTGGAGTCGATGTTTCGGTGACCGTACCTGTCTTCTTCTTTGGCATCACGTATCCCCCGAGTATCTCCCTGTTCGCCTAACAAGTTGTTGAAAAACCTCAAAACCACCCCCCGAACTGCGGAACTTGGGCTAGTACCCCAACGCCGGCATCGCCGGCTGCCGATTCCCGCGACTCGTTGCGGGCTCCGAGCCGCTTGTCGGTTCTCCCGCAACGACCTCCGGTCTCGTCCGGGAGTTCAACGAGGGGGAATAGGCTGCGAGCGGTCTCGTCCAAACCCGCGGAAAGGCCGGTCCGTCGATTCGCGCAGTTTGAGGTCGAACCCTTGGCGTCTCGTGATTCATCGTGCCGGCTCCTGCGATCATCCGACCAAACCGCTTCGTGCTCGGAAATCGACCGGCCGATCGATCCGCATCCTACTCCGTCCACTCTTCAGGAGTCAAGGCTCTGTGGATGGAGGGGACCGAAAGCTGCACGCGGACGGCGAGAGGTCGCGCGGGTGCCCTTCCTCGAACGCCGAAAGATCGAAGAAGGGTGAACGAATTGTGACGGAGGGCAGCAGCCATCCTGTGGGGTTCACCTCACCACGATCACCTTGCGCGTCGTGCGGCGCGCGTCGGCTTCCATGCGAAGAACGTACGCGCCGGGAGGAACCTCGCGCCCGCCCGCGTCTTTTCCGTCCCAAGTGATCGCGCACGAGGCGCAGCGCCCGACCCCATCGCCGGCGAGGCTTCGAATGAGACGCCCGGAAGGGTCGAAGATGTCGACCCGCGTCGTGTTCTCGCTCGACGAGACGAGCGGGATCGTGAGCATCCCGCGGCTCGGGTTCGGATACGGCCGCCACACGATCGCTTCTTCCGCGCGCGGAGCGGCGGGAGCGATCCCGGCGATCTTCGCGGCGAGCGCGCCCGCGAATCGGGCCGAGCGCGTGAAGAAGTCGAAGTCGAGGTTCCCGAGCGTGTCGCCGGGCGTGTGAAGCGGGTTGTCGTCCTCGATCGTCTCGCTGATCTGAACGGCAGAGAAGCCGTTCGCCCAGAACGAAGCGTGATCGCTGAACGTGGCGAGAGGAGAGACCTCCATCGAGAAGGGGAGGCCGGGGGCGGCTGCAGGCCCAATCGCTGCGGCCTCGGAGAGAATCCACGAAGAGGGCTCGTTCGTGACGATGCGAAGCGGCTCTCCCGGAATGCCGATCATGTCGATCTGGATGTTCGCCGCGATTCGTTCTTCCTCTTCGCGCGCGCGGATCGCGTACGCCGTGCTCCCGAGAAGGCCGAGTTCCTCTCCCGAGAAGAGGAGAAAGCGGAGCGTCTTCCGGGCGGGCGAGGAAGCGAAGACGCGCGCCGCCTCGAGGACCGCGGCGACGCCGGTCGCGTCGTCGTCGGCGCCGGGGGCGTCGGTGAACGGGGCGGCGACCGAGTAGGAGTCGTAGTGGGCGGAGAGGATCACGAGGCTCTCCGCCTCGGCGCACCCCCGAAGATCGGCGTACACATTTCTTGAAACATGCACGATCTCTTCCGGCAGGGGGACGAGGCTCCACGAATCGCCCCCGTCGCCGCTTTGAACGAAGAGCCCGTCGTATCCGCCGAAGAGGATTCCCCCGTTCGGATCGAAGCGCATCAGGTTGACGCTTCTCCAGAGGACACCGAAGGGGAAGACCGCTTCCCTCCAGGTGAAGCCGCGGTCGTCCGACCGGATCACGCGGGTGAGGCGAAGAGGGTCGAGCCCGGCGAGCCATACGGTCGAGTCGGAAGCGGCTCCCGCGCTGTAGCCGAACGCGACCCCGGTCGCCGCGACCCGCCATCCGCTCGTCTCCCAGATGAGGGCGGAGGCGTCGCTGAGGGCGGCGATCCCGAACGTTGAATCATAAAAATCCACGTCTTGAATCGTTCGGCTCGTCCCGACCGGCTGAAGCTCCCACCCGCTGGGGGTCCAAGCGAGCATCGTTCCGTTCGCGCCGCATGCCCAGGCGTGCCGTTCGTCGACGTACGCGACGTCCATGAGATAGCTCGTCGTGAGCGTGTCCGCGCTCCACGTCTCCCCTCCGTCCTCCGTCCGGTGGACGACGCCGATCTGGCTCGCGATCATTCCGCGCGTCTCGTCGAGGAAATCGACGGCGGGGAGCGGATCCGATCCGAGCGTGCCGAAGAGGGCCCACGCGCCGCCGTCCCTTCGGAAGACGCGCCCCGCGTCGCCGACCGCGAAGACGCGCCCCTCGCCCGCGACGCTCACCCCGTGAAGGCGGACCGGCGCGCGGAAGTCGACCGTCCACGTCGCCCCGTCGTCCTCCGTGCGGAGAACCGCGCCGGTGTCGGCGTGGGAGACGGCCATCCATCCGTCCCGCCCGTTTTCCGAGAACGAGATGTCGAAGAGGTCCCACTGGGAGAGCCCGTACGAATGGAAGACCGGCTCGTATCCCATCGCGGCGAACCGCCGGGAGAGATACTCCGCCGCGCTCTCCTGCTCCGCGGTGTATTCATAGCGCGTGCCGAAGGCGACGAGATCGGCGACGGTCCGCCTCAAGGAGTCCGCCTCGAAACGCGAGGCGAGCGACGCGAGGAGGAAGTCCCCCGCCGAGGATGCGCTCGCGAACGCTGGGAGCGGAGCGGAAGTCCCGGCGCGCGTACGCTCGAGGAAGAGACCGCGGCCGGGCGGTCCGGCGTCCGGATCGGGCGGCGTCCCGGCCGCGGCGATCCCGGCGAGAAGAAAAATAAGGGAGCGGACGATCCAACGCTCAAGCGAGGGAGACGCGTCTCCCGTCGCCGAAGGCGATCGCGCGGTACGCTTTTTCCACACGGTCCCAGTTCTCCTCGCGATCGAGCGCCCAGTATCGGCCGGTCACGGTGCACACGCGCCCGAGCCCGAGCGCGGCGCACTTCTCGTCGACCGCCTCGATGTACGCCGCTCCCGCCTCCGGACGCTCGCCCCGTCTTCCGAGCAGGCTGTGCACGCAAACCCTCTTCACGCCGCGTTCCTTCGCCATCTCGAGAAGCGCCATGAGGTGGTCGAGCGATCCGTGCGAGCTGAAGAACGAGACGATGCCGAGAAGGTGGAGCGTCTTCCCGTCCTTCGCGGCCCCGTCCATCGCCCAGAGGAACGCCTCGTTTGTCCGATAGGAACCGTCCGCGATCGCCCGGTCGATGCGGAGCCGGTCCGAAAAGAGCACGCGTCCCGCCCCGAGATGGAGATGTCCCGCCTCCGAGTTCCCGACCGTCTCCTTCGGAAGACCGACCGCCTCGCCGGAAGCGGCGAGAAGGGTGGACGGATAGTTCGCACGCAAACGATCCATGTTCGGAGTGTACGCCTCGGCGATGAGGTTGCCGAAGATCTCGTCCGAGTGCCCCCACCCGTCCGCGATCACGAGGAGCACGCGGCGCTTCCCCTCTCCGGCCGGGAAGCATTCGAAGAGGGGGCGTCCGGTCATCTCGCTCGGTCGGGGGACGCCGAGGAGAGCGAGCACGGTCGGGGCGACGTCGATGAGCGAGCCGCCGCCGCGCGGGACGATTCCGTGAGGGACCTCGCCGCTCGGAACGAAGACGAAGGGGACCGGGCTCGTCGTGTGACCCGTGTCGACCGTCCCCTCCGGGTAGAGCCAATGCTCGACGGTTCCGTGGTCGGCGGTGATGATCGTCTCGACCCCCGCCCTTCGCGCCGCCTCGGTCACGCGGCCGAGATGGCGGTCGACCGTCTCGACCGCCTGTCTCGCAGACTCGGCGTTCTCGATATGTCCGAGCACGTCGATGTTCGCGAAGTTGGCGACGATGAGATCGAAGCCGCCGTCCTCGAGGCAGGCGACGATCCGGTCCGCGACCTCGTTCGCGTGAAGCCCCGGAATCGTCGAGTAGTCGGCCACCGCCGGCGACTCGATGAAGAACCTCTCCTCGCCCGGAAAGGGCTCCCGTCTCTTTCCGTTAAGAAAATACGATAGATGAACGGATTTTTCGGTCTCCACGACCTTCGCTTGCCGGAGCCCGGCCCGGCTCACCGCCTCGCCGAGCGTTCCGGCGATTGCTTCTTCCGGGGGGAAGGCGACGCGGACGTCGAGATCCTCGTGATAGCGGATCATCGTCGCGAACCGGAGGTCGAGCGGCTCCCGGACGGGGAAGTGCCGGAAACCGCGCTCGACGAAGGCTTGCGTGAGCTCGATCTCGCGTTCCCCGCGGATGTCGTAGAAGATCACGGAGTCCTCCTTCGCGGGAAGGCCGGCCGGTGTTCCGTCCGGGCCGTAGAGCACGAGCGGGTTCATCGCTTCGTCTTCCTCGCCGCGGCGGTACGCATCGAGGACGGCGCGGGCCATCGGCGAGCGGTACTCGGGGTTCGTCTTCTCGGTCATGGTCTCTCCGATTCGTCCGGGTTCTCCGGCGGCGCATGCGGATCCGCGCGGGAGGTTCGTTGTTTCCCGTGATTATAGCAACGGGCCGGTCGGGATGCCACGCGGCGCGCGTGCGTCATCGAGTTCCGGAGGGCGCATTTCGCCGAGCGCCGGCGTCGAAGAGCGCGGTGAGACAAGCCGCGACCGCGAGAGGGAGGAGGACGAGAAGGTTTCTACCGAGCGCGGTTCCGTTCAGAAGAAACGTGTAGCTTTCGGTGAGGCAGTAGGCGGCGGCGAAGAGAATCGCGCCCCCCGCGAGAACGATCTCCGGAACGCCGCGGCGCAGCGCTCGTCCGGGAAGAAGGAGAAAGACGAGCGCGAACCACGCGAGCCCCCAGCTTCCGGTGAGCGTCATGTTCGCTGCGGAGAGACGCGCGCAGTCGTACGCGCGGCGGGCGATCGACGCCGGGTCGGGGAACGAGAGAACGTGGTACGGGGACTCGGCGATCCCCCCGAGATGCTTGAAGAGGAGCCAGGGAAGAGAGAAGGGAAGGGAGATCGCGAACCATCGGAGAAGCGCGCGTCCGCCCCCTCGCCCCGTGCGGCGAACGACGACGATCGCCGAGAGGAGCAGGAAGAAGGGGAGCCCCTCGTTCTTGATCACGGGAAGAAAACCCGCGAAGAGAGCGGCGGTCGCGAGCGATCCCCCGTCCTTCTCCCGCTCCCATCGGGAAAGATGAAGAACCGACGAGGCGAGGAAGAAGGCGAGGGGAAGGTCCATGTACGCGACCGATCCGTGATGGACGAGAAGGGGGGCCGAAGCGAGAAGAAGAAGCCCGAGGCCCGCGGTTCTTCCGTCGGTTCGCTCTGCAAGAAGGCGCCACGAGACAAAGAGGAGAGCCGCGAGAAAGAGCGGAAAGAGCATCTTGATCGCCGGCTCGTGCCACATTCCGGCGGCGCGCGCGAGGTAGGCCTCGACGAACGGAATCCCAAGCGGGTAGCCGGGGAAGCCGGCCCAGTCTCCGTCGAAGAAGCCCTCGGGGAATCCCTTTTCGATGTAAAGTATTTTCGCGCGGAAGGACCAGATGCGCCACGCGTCCCAGCTGTGGATCGGCCGAAGGACCGCCTGGCGGAACGCGTAGGCGACCTGCGCGAGGGCGACGGCGAGAGCGAGGAGCGCCCAGACGGATCGGGGCGCGCTCTCTCGCGTCCAGACCGAGTCGATCGGACCGCCCCTCCCGAGGATTCGTCCCGCGGGATAGAGAAGAACGGGGATCGCGAGGAGCGGCCCGCTCGCAGGGACGCCGAGAAGCGCGAGGGCGAGCGACCAGGTTCCGACGACGGCGGCGCCGCTCCCGAACGAGGCGACGAGACGGTCGAGGAGCCCCGCGCGCCGCATGCCGACCCGAAGGAGAAGGAGGAGCCCCTCGCCCGCGGCGACGAGGAGAACGAGCGCGATCCCGGCGGAGAAGAACGCGGTCATCCGCCTTTCCTCCTGTAGACCGATCCGAACCCCGGCTTTCGGAAGAGAAGCTCGCACGCGGCGGAGTCGTCGGGCGCGGGCACACGATAGGAAAGGACATAGTTCGCGCGATCAGCCACGCGGTTCGGGTACAAGTAGTACGCGCCCCTCTCCCACGGGTACGGCTTCTCCGCGCGGAACTCGACGGGCGCGCCCCGAGGGATTCTCCGTTTCGCTTCGTAGAGGAGCGGATAGAACCCGGGCGGGTTCGTCGCCTCGATCTTCTCGTCCAAGCTCTTCCCGGCGAGGACGCGCGTGTCCGCTCGGAGGATCCGGACCTCGTCGCAGCCGGCGCGCGCGAGAAAGAGAAGCGTCCCCGCGAGAAGCCCGCGCGAAAGGACGCGCGCCCCTTTCGCGGGGAACCTGCGGGCGCTCCGAAGGGTGAGGAGGAAAGGCAAAACGACGAAGAGAACCCCGAGAAGAAGGGAGAACGGAATCGGGCCGATCCGGGCTCCGAGAATCCCGTTCACCGAGTAGTGCGCGCGAAGCTCCGTCTCCGAGAAGTCTCTCGCGATCGCGCGCAATCGCTCGCGAAACCCCCGCGCGCCGCGCAGTTCGAAGAGAACGAGGCTTGCCCCCCGCGCCCGCGGACCCGGGGTGAGGAGAAAGCGATCGATCGTTCCCCTCCAGCGCGGATCGCGCGAGAGATCGAGGACGCTCCGGCCGCTCGGGATCGCGAGACGCCAATCCGGCACGAAACCGCGCTCGGCGTCGTCGGTCCAGTAGACCACGGCCCCCGCCTCGGGAGGTTCGACGCGAACATCGATCTCCAAACGATTGAACCGAGAAGCATCGACCGCGAGGCGGCCCGGGCTGAGAAACGAGGAGATCTCGTCCTCGACATCGAGCCGGGCGGCTCCCGCGCGCGGGGCGAGGCGCCCGGTCGGCGCCGACCACCCGAGGAGGTCGCCGCCCGCGAAATCGAAGCGGAGAGACTCCGCGCGCGGCCCTTCCGCGAACGCCGCGCGGCATGCGAGAAGAACGAGAGCGACAAGGATGAAACCGGTCTTCCGCACGACGTTTCACTCCGAGACGAGAAAGCTCCTATTATCGTACACGAGGGACGAGGCCCTTGGCGATCGGAACGCCCGCCGCCCGTTTCTTGCGCCCCGCGCGATCGGTCTCTATAATCGCATCAGTCGCGCGTCCGGCGGGCGCCGCCTCGAGGAGAGAAACACGATGAGATCTCTGAAAGCTGCCCTCGCGATCGTCCTCGCGCTTGCATCGACGGCCTACGGAGCCGGGCGGATCGTGGAGCACGACATCCGAGCGGCGATCGATCCGTACCGATCCCGGCTCGAGGCGTCCGACCGCTTCACGATCGTCGGCCACGAAACGAGCGTCTTCCGGTTCCTCCTGAACGAGAGTCTCGAGATCGTCTCGATGGAGCTGGGCGGCGCCCCGATCCAATGGCGGGAAGAACCGCTCGATCGGAGCCGGTGGGGGGGAGCCCTGTACGGCGAGGATTCCTTGTGGGAAGGGGTTCGCGAGATCGCGATCAACCTTCCCGGACGCGCGGGGGACAGCTCGAGGGTCTCGATCGAATACCGGGGCGCCGTCCTCGACTCGCTTCGCGCGCCGTCCGCGGGCTACGAGCGATCGTTCGAGACGACGTCCGGCCTGATCGAGGCGCGCGGGGCCTATCTTTGCGGCCCCACCTTTTGGGTGCCGACGGTTCCCGGGGACCTCTTCACGTTTCGCTTGGAGGCGCGCGTTCCGCGGGACTGGGAGAGCGTGAGCCAGGGGACGCTTCTCGCGCGCTTCGAAGAGGGGGGATCGAGGATCGCCCGGTGGCGCGCGGACGACCCGATGGAGGAGGTCTATCTCGTCGCGGGACCGTATGTCTTTCGGGAGGCGGACTTCCACGGGACCAAGATCCAGACCTTCCTCTACGACGCGGAGGACGCAGAAAAACTCCATGATATGTATATCGATGCCACCCAAACTTTTCTGGACCGCTACAGCCGCGCGATCGCCCCGTATCCGTTTCCGAAATTCGCCCTCGTCGAGAACTTCTGGCAGACCGGCTTTGGGATGCCGTCGTTCACCCTTCTCGGCGCGCAGGTGATCCGGCTTCCGTTCATTCCGCGCACCTCCTTCGGGCACGAGATCCTCCACAACTGGTGGGGGAACGGGGTGTACGTCGATTGGGAGAAGGGGAATTGGTGCGAAGGGCTAACGGCCTACGGGGCGGACTATGCCTACAAGGAGGACCAGGGGGCGCTCGAGGCGGCCGGTTTTCGCCGCGGTGAGCTCCAGAAATTCCGGAACTACGTGAGCGAGCACGAGGATTTCCCGCTCGTCCGGTTCCGCAGCCGATCGGACGCGGCGACGCAGGCGATCGGCTACTCCAAGGGTACGATGGTCTTCCACATGCTCCGCAGGGAGATCGGGCACCGCGCGTTTGTTGAAGGTCAAAGGAATCTCTTCCGAGACAGGCGCTTCCAGCCGTCCGATTGGGGACACGTGAGAGAGGCGTTCGAGACGGCGAGCGCCGCCGATCTCGAGACGTTCTTCCGGCAATGGACGGAGCGCACGGGGGCGCCCATGCTGCACCTTGCCGATGTCCGCTCGAAGACGATCCGCGGGGGGCGCTACGAGGTGAAGGGGACGGTCGTTCAGGAGAAGCCCCCGTATCGGCTCGACGTGCCGGTTCGCATCGAGACCGAGGCGGGCCCGGAGAGCCTCGTCGTTTACCTCACTGGGGAGAAGAAAGGATTCGAGTGGAAAGGGAATGCCCGGCCGCTCGCGGTCGCGGTCGATCCCGCCTTTCATCTCTTTCGGCGGCTCCACCGGGAGGAGATCCCTCCGTCGCTCTCCGAGACTCTCGGAGCGGATTCGGTGTGGATCGTGCTCCCCGAGACGGGCGGCTCGCCGTCCGATTCGGCGCTTCGCGCGCTCGCCGAGTCGTGGGCGGCCCGTCCCGGCGTCCGTGTCGCGACGGAGGCGCTCCCCGAGGACGTCTTCGCGCGCTCGACGATCTGGCTCTTCGGACGGACCGTCTACGCCGAGCGATTCGCCAAGACCCTCCCCGCGGGGACGAGCCTCTCCGAGGGCGTCTGGAAGATCCCGTCCGGGGATTTCCCCGCCGCCTCTCACTCCGTCGTTCTCACCGCGCGGCATCCGGTCGATCCGGAGCGCTCGTGGTCCCTCTTCGATCCGCACGATCCGGAAGCCGTCCCCGCGCTCGCGCGGAAGATCCCTCATTACGGGAAGTATGGATATCTCGTGTTTGAAGGAACGGAGAACACCGCCAAGGGGGAATGGGAATCGTCGCGTTCCCCGCTCCGCGTCGAGCTTGAACGGTGATCGCAGGGGACCCGACGGTTCCCCGAGTCCCTTGCGGGGCATCGCCGGCCGTCTTCGTATGCCGTCTTCTTTCCCGAGACTCACCCGCTCTTTGTCGGCACGAGAACTCTCTCCGCTTCCGGAAGACCCTATCAAGCCATTTAAGAATGTAACCTAAGGGGTAATCGTCAGGCCGTTTGAGAGGTAACCCTCCTCCTCTGGTTGGGAAGCCTTGCGAGTGCTGCCAACTGGTCGAGTTTCCGTTCGATGGTTGCCGCGAGAGCGAAGGGGTCGAGGGGATACGAAGAGGACGACCAAGTGAACGCCGCTCTGGCCGCGTTCTTCGGCGCTCCGTTGCACGCGCTCCCGCGCTTCTGCACGGGGGGGAACATCATGACCGACGGACAAGGGACCGCGTTCTCCACGCGGCAGATGGCGGATGAGAACGCGTCCTTCGGCGACGAGGCGTCCTTCCTCTCCCTCGCGGAAGGGTACCTTTGCATCACGCGCTATTTCGTTCTCGACAACCCGGAGATCCACGGAATCCAACATATTGATTGCTATGCGAAGCTTCTCGACGAGGAGACGGTGCTCGTGAAGAGGGTCTCTCCGAGCCACGGGGAGTACGCGTGCGTGGAAGCGCTCGCGGACGCCTTCGCGGGAGCGACCGGATGCTACGGCCGGCCCTACCGGGTTCACCGCGTCGATTGCGGCGCGTACAACTCGTACGGCGTTCCGGCCGCCTACACGAACTCCCTGATCCTGAACGGAAAGGTTCTCGTTCCCCTCTTCGGGATCTCCACCGATGCGGCGGCGCTCGCGGCGTACGAGGCGGCGATGCCCGGCTACGAGGTGATCGGGTTCCCTTGGGGCTCTTGGTACTACTACGACGCTCTTCACTGCCGGGCGATGGGGATCCACGACCGGCACATGCTGCGGATGACGCATCGGCGAATGGACGAGACGGTCCCGTGGGCTTCGTCGCACGAGATGCGCGTGTTCATCGACGATCGGAGGGGCGCGGGGCTGGTTGAGGGAGGGAGCTTCCTCCGCTGGCGTCTTCAGGGCGAGACGGAGTGGAACGATGTTCCTCTCGCGCCGACGGCGGATCCGGACACGTTCGCCGCCGCCGTTCCGGAAGTGCCCGGCGGCGCCGTGGTGGAGTACTGGCTCGAGGCGTCGGATTCCAGCGGGCGGGTCGAGCGCCTTCCCCGCACCGCTCCGCTCGGATGGTACGCGTTCGAGGTCGAGATCTCCGTCCTCGTCCGGGGTGGAGAAGCGGGGCCTCGAGCGCTCCGCGCGGCCGCGGCGCCCAGCCCGTTCCGCGCCGAAACGACGATTCGCCTCGCGAGGCCCGCGCGCGGCGGTTCCTCGGCGCAGGTGTACGATCTCCTCGGACGGCGGATCCGCGCGCTTCCGATGGCCGGCGTCTCGGGGGAATGGGTGTGGAACGGGAAGGACGACGTCGGGCGCGAGGTTCCGCCTGGCGTGTACTTCATTCGCGTCCGGGAAGGCGGATCGGACGCGACGATCCGCTCCGTTCGGCTCCGCTAGAATCGATCGGTTCGAGCCTCGCGCTCGGTGCTCCGCATCAATCTTCCTTCGGCTTCTTCTTCCCGAACAGCCGGCTCCAGAAGCTTCGCTTCTCTTCCTTCGGCGGCTCGGCGGGCGCGGAGCGTCCTCCTCTTCCGGGAGCGGTCTCATCGGCCGAGCGCGGGCGTCTTCGTCTTCGCCGCCTTCGCTCCGGCTTTCCCTTCGAAGGCTGCGGCCGCTCCTCGGTAGGCGGCGGACGAAATCTCTCTCCCTCGGGCTTCTTCCGGTCGCCGCGCGGCTTCTTCTTTCGGCGCGTCTTCGGAGGGATCTCGGCGCCCGGCGGAAGAGCGCGGGCGAAACTTTCCGCCTGAAGGAAGTCGAGCACGCGCCGGTTGAAATCCGCTGGGCTCTCGACGTTCGCGAAGCGGCCCGCCTGCGGAAGCTCGATCACGCGGGCTCCCCGGATGCGATCCCCCAGCGCGCGCGCGGCCCCGCGAAGGCGCGCGTCCTCGTCCGACCCGCAAAGAACAAGAACGGGAAGATCGAGCGCGGGAAGATTCGACCAGTCGTCGGGGCGGATGAAGGGCTCCGCGCTCTTCCACGGGGCGCACCCGTGCGCGAGCACGATGTTCTCGATCCAGCGAAACGCCTGCTCGTTTCTTCGGGTCGCCGCGAAGAGGTCGGACTCGAGCCAATCCTTGAGCGCCTTCTTGTGCGCCCTGGGATCCTCCAAGAGACCGGGATCGATGGAGGGCCCCGGGAGCGCGCGATCGGACGATCCCCCCTCGCCCAGCGCGCCCCAGATCGCGGGGCTCGCGAGAACGAGGGCGGCCGCTCGCGTCCGATGCCGGAGCGCGAAGTGAACGGCGATCGCCGCTCCGAACGAATGGCCGACGAGAACCGGGCGAGTGATCTTTAACGTATCAAGAAGCGTGCGAAGCTGCAGGACGAGGTTGTCCGCGGAAAAGGGCGCGGCGGGCGACGAGGATTCCCCGTGGCCGCGGAGATCGTACCGAACGACGCGCGCCGCCCGCGGGAAGACCTTCCACTGGGGATTCCAGATTCTTCCGTCGAGGGTGAGGTCGTGGATGAGGACGAGCGGGTGTCCCTCGCCGGCGACCTCGTAGTGCGTCTCCATGTCCCACGTGAGCGTGAAAGGCATACGCTTGATTTCTCCCCGTTGAACCGACCGACGCATTATAGGGGCGGGGAGGCCCGTTGGCAACGGGGCAGTGAGGGGGAGCGGCCCGGCGGCGCGGCCTTCGGCGGACGCTCCCTTCCCGCGGGCGAGATCGGTTGGGTGCAACCCCCCGTAAAGGTTATTATGTTCCGGTCGGGCGAGAGGGCCTTCGCGCGGGCGCATCTCCTTCTTCGGATGCGAACGGGGGCGGGAGGAACAGGAACCGTGATGACGAGGAATCTAGGAATCTTCGTGCTTCTCCTTGCGCTGGTCGCCGGTTGCGCGGAGCGAACGCCCCCGACGGGGCTTCGCGTCGCGGTCATCGGGCTCGACGGGGCGACCTGGAACCTCCTCGATCCGTGGATCGAGGAAGGGATCCTCCCCAACATCGAGCGGATCCGCCGGGAAGGATTCTCGACGGGCTTGCTTTCGGTTGTTCCGCCTCTCTCCGCGCCCGCGTGGACGACCGCGATCACCGGAACGAACCCCGGGCGGCACGGCATCTTCAACTTCGATCACTTCGATCGAGAGCGGTTCCTTCCGTTTCCGGCGACATCGCTCGATCGGAAGACGAAGGCGGTCTGGGAGTACCTCACCGAATCGAATCGCCGCTCGACCGTGGTCGCCATCCCCCTCACCTCTCCGCCCGACTCCTTGAACGGCGTGATGATCTCCGGATTTCCCCATCTCAGCGAAACCGGGTTCACGTTTCCTCCCGAGCTGGAGAACGAACTCATCGAATATCGCCTCCACAAATACGGCGAGTATCTCGCGGACGAGCACGAGGAGGAGTTCCTGAACCATCTGTACGAGGTGCGCGAGTCGCACGGACGGGTGGGACTCGATCTCTATCGGCAGAAGGACTGGGATCTCTTCTGGTTCGTCTTCCTGGGAACGGACAAGGTCCAGCACTTCTTCTGGAAGTTCATGGACGCCGAGCAGCGAGGCGACGTGGATCCGGCGACGGCGGAGAGGTATCGGCACGCGATCCGCGATTTCTGGATCGACGTCGACCGGCTCGTCGGCGAGTTCGTCGAGGCCACCGACTCGAACACCGTTCTCTTCGTCGTCTCCGATCACGGGTTCGGCCCGATTCACCGCGAGATGCGGGTTCTCCGTTGGCTCTGGGACGAGGGTTACTGCGACATCAACCCGACGCGATCGCGCGTGCTCTATCTTCCCCACTACGGCGGGGAGCTCACGATCAATCGGAAGGACAAGTTCCCGTACGGGGTCGTCGCCCCCGGCGAAGAATACGAGCAGTTGATTGCCGAGCTGACGGAGAAGCTCCTCGCGGTGCGGGATCCCGCGAACGGGAAACGCGTGGTGTCCGAGGTCTTCCGGGCGGATCGGATCTATTCGGGCCCGCATCTGGACGAAGCCCCGGATCTTCTCTTTCTCCCGGAGCCCGGCTACTTCTTCGGGCGCGGTTCTCCGATGGAAGAAGGCGGGACGTTCGGGGAGCCGTCGTACACCTTCTCCGCCTTCCACGATATGCGCGGCATCTTCCTCGTCCGCGGGCCGCACGTCCGGACCGGGCGGGGGGAGCGGGACTTGAGACTTCTCGATCTCGCCCCGACGGCGCTCCGCCTTCTCGGGGAAACGATCCCTCTTCGGATGGACGGTCGTCCGTTCGAGGGTCCCTTCGAGGAGAGCCTGGAAGAGGCGGCCCCGATCCGGTTCGCCGATCGGCCGATCGAGAGAGAGGTTTCGGATCGGAGAATCGGCGAGATGCGAGAGAAGCTCGACAAGCTCCAGGCGCTCCCTTACCTCAGGTAGATCCGCACGCGCGTGGTCGCGAGGAGAACACCATGGACATCGAGATCGCGTTCGGCGGCGGCAAGAAGGTCGACGTCCGCTACAAGGGCTTCACGCACCGGACCGACCAACCGGGGGAGAGCGGCGGCGAGGGGAGCGCCCCCGAGCCGGTCGATCTTCTCTTCGCGGCGATCGCGGCGTGCACCGCGTACACGGTCCTCGGTTTTTGCGAGAGCCGGGGGCTTCCGGCGGACGGGCTCCGCGTCGCGGCGCGTCTCGTTCGGGACGAGGAGACGAACCGCGTCGTCAGGGTTCGCCATGAGATCCGTGTCGGCGCGGACTTCCCGGAGAAGTATCGGAAGGCGCTCGTCCGCGCGGCGAACACTTGCAGCGTGAAGCGTTATCTGGAGAACCCGCCGGAAATCGAGACCGCGGTGAAAACGGAGTGAACCATGCGCGGCCGCGAAGAGGAATCCGGCGCGACGCGAGGGACGGGCCGTAGGACGCTTCGCGCGGGAAATGGGCGCACACCCGTCCGCCTCCTCCTCCTCTCCTCTCTCTCTTCTCTCTTCTTTCTCTCTCTTTTCTTCCTCTCCGGTTGTCTCCTTAACCCGCGCGAGAACGTGAGGGCGCGCGCCCTTCGTTTCTCCGTGCTTCGTTTCTCCTCGCCGATCGCGCCGGCGGACTCATTGACGATCGAGACCGGGTTCTACGTCGGGCCGAACACCTGTTGGGCGGTGGAGAAGCTCGAGGTCGCGCGCGAGGGGAACACGATCCGCGTCTCCGGGCTCGCGGTCGAGAGGACCAACGGGCACGATTGCGGCACGATGCCGCGAGAGGCGACCCGCGTGCTCCCGCTTCCCCGCCTCGATCCGGGGATCTACCTTCTCTGGGCGGGGGATCTCCAAGACACGCTCACGGTCTCGGCCGAGCCGGATTCCTCTTCGAGGCGTTTCGTCGCCCGGGGGTTCCTCGACCCGAACGGTGAGGAATGCCTCGATCTCGCGGCCCCGCCCTTTCGCATCGGGCTCGCGGCCCGTCCCGATTCGATTCCTCTCGGGGAGATTCTCGTTTGGGGGGAGGAGATCGACGAGGATCCCTGCGGGAGGCCGATGCCGGGGCTCTGCGACTTCTTCGCCTCCGTTCGGAGGATCGCCCCCGCCCCGTCTTGAACAGGATAAAGCCGGGCGCGGTCCGCGCCGGTTCGAGAGCGCCGGAGAACCTACCCCTTCCGCGGTTCGTTCCGTATACTCGCCCGCGGAGGAAACGATGAGCGCGTTCCGGTTCGTTCACACGGCGGATGTTCACCTCGATATGCCTTTCGCGAGCAAGAGCCCGGAACTGCGAAGGCTTCTCGCGGACTCGCTCCGCCGGTCGTTCGAGAGGGCGGTCGATCTCGCGATCGGGGAGAGAGTGCACGCCTTTCTCATCGCGGGCGATCTCTTCCAGAAGCGCGATCCCTCGATCGCCGCCGAGACGTTCCTTCTCGCGCAGATGAGACGGTTGTCCGCCGCGGGGATCCACGTCTTCTACTGCACCGGAAATCACGATCCCTTGCGCGCGGCCGCGGGCGCGAGACGGATCGAATGGCCCGAGGGGGTCGAGGTCTTCCTCGAGGGCGTTCCCGCGCGGCGAGATGTTCTCGCGCCGGACGGAAGGCTCGTCGCGCGCGTGACCGGCGCGGGGCACGAGGGGCCGGCCGTGGGGGAGAACCTCGCGGCGCGCTTCCCGGCCGTCTCCGGTCCGCTCCCCGAGGTTGCGCTTCTTCACGCGTCGATCGAGGGGGTGGGGGATCTCGCGCCGGACGACCGCTACGCGCCGTGCGCGACGCGCGACCTCCGCGGAAAGGGATACGACTACTGGGCGCTCGGGCACGTCCACAAGAGAAGCGCGCCGCTCAACGATCCTCCCGCGCATTACTCGGGGAGCCCGATGGGGCTCGATCGAACGGAGACGGGAGAGAAGGGGGCGCTTCTCGTCGAGGTGGTCCCGGGGGGCGGGGCGCGCGTGGAGTTCCGGCCGACCGCTCCCGTCCGATGGGAGGAAATCGGAATCGACGCGGCCGGCGCGTCGTCGGTCGAGGCGCTCCGCCGGCACCTCCGCGAACGGATCGTCGCGGAAGGGTACGGGGAGGGGGTGCTCCTCTCGATCGAGATGGAAGGATCTTCACCTCTCAAGCGAGCGCTCGAGGAGGGGGAGGGGGCGGCCGAGCTTGCCGGGGATCTCGCCGCCGAGACCGGGCTCGCGTTTCTCGCGATCCGGACCGGACGTCTCCGGCCTCTCGCGGACGAGGGGCGGGCGCGGATCGGCCCTCTCGGCGCCGCGCTCGATCTCGTCGCCGCCCTTCGGGAGGGGAGGGAGCCGTTCGACCCGTTCCTCCCGGAGCTCGCCCGCCCGCTCCCGGAGGACGCCGAGGAGAGAGGCCGTTTCCTCCGCGCCCTTCTCGATGGGGCGGAGGAGGAGCTGATCGACCGGGCGCGGGGGGAAGAGCCGTGATCATCCGGTCGATCCGCGTCCGCTCGTACGGAGCACTGAGGGGACGAGCCTTCGAGGGGCTCGGGCGCCTCGTCGCCGTCCACGGCCCGAACGAGGCGGGGAAGACGACCTTGCGGCGGTTCGTGCAGGACCTCCTCTTCGGGTTCCACCCGGCGAACGTCGAGGGGCACCCCTACGCGTCGTGGGACGGATCGGACCCGGAGGGATCGATCGAGATCGAGCTCGCCTCCGGCGGGAGGGCGGAGGTCGAGAGGCGGCTCGGCGGGAGGCCCACGGGTACTTGGCGAAGCGAAGGTCAAAGCATAAAGCTCGTCAACCGCCCGATCGATGCGCTCGGCCCGACCCAGAGAGAGGTCTTCGAAAGGATCTACTCGCTCGAGCGGGGAGGCCTCGTGTTCCCCAAAGAGACTTGGGAGGAGATGAAGGACCGGTTTGTCGGGACGGGGGGCCTCGCCGGGGTTCGACCCGCCCGCCAGGTCGCCTCGGATCTCGAGTCGGAGGGGAAGAAGCTCTGGCGCGAGGACAACCGCGGGAGCACCCGGGTGAAGGAGATCCGGGAGAGGATCCGCGCGCTCAACGCCGAGATCCGGGACGCGGTCGGGAGGGACGCGGAGATTCGCGGCAAGGAGGAAGAGATCGCGCGCCTCGCGGCCGAACGGGAGGCGCTCGAAGAGGAGAAGACGGGGACGCTCGTCGCGATTCGGCGGACCGAGAGGCTCCTCCCGATGCGAAAGAGGTTCGATCGGATCGAGGAAAACGAGAGGATCGCCGGGGACGCCGCGGAGATCACCGGGTTCCCCGAGGAGATCGAGAACTTCTTCCGCGCGGTCGACGATCGGATCGAATCCCTCTCCCGGCGTCTCGAGGAAGAGCGGGCGGAGAGGGGACGGGCGGTCGAACGAAGGGACCGTCTCACCCCCGAGCTTCGGAGCGTGCTCGACCTCGCGGACGCGGTCGAGCTCTCGACCGATCAGGCGGCGGTTCTCGGGAAGGAGCGGGCCGACCTCGAAGACCTTCGAAGCGGGTACGAAAGCAAGAAGGCGGCGATCCGAGAGAAGGGGCGCGCCCTCTTCGAGAGACCGGATACGGCGGTCGGCCTTTCGTCCTTCCCCGCGCAGGAGGCGAGGGGGCTCATCCACGCCTTTCGGAACGCACGCGGAGCGAGGGCGTCGTTCGAGGCGGCGCGCGAGGCGGCCGGCGCCCTCCCTTCTCCTCCCTCGCTTCTCCCTCTCTTCCTCTCGGGGGCGGGAGGGCTCGCGCTCATCGCCGCGTCCTTCCTGGCACCGGAGGGGGGGGCGAGGCTCCTCCTTCTCGGCGCGGGGGCCGCCTCTCTTCTCGTCGTCTTCCTCTTCGGGGGGTGGGTCCTCGGCGCGCGGCGCCGGCACGCGAGCGCGGTCTTGGACGCCGAGCGGAGGGAGGAAGCGCTCGAGAAGGCGAGGCGCGAAGAGGAGGCGCGCCTTGCTTCGGTCCGCGAAACGCTGCGCGCCGCGGGGATCCTCCCCACGCGCGTCGTGGAGCCGGACGAGGCGCTCGCCGAGGATCTCGTTAATCTCGCCCGCGCCTTGGAGGAGAAGGAGGAGACTTGCCGGCGGATCGCGGCGACCGAGGGGCGGATCCGGGCGCGGGAGTCGGAGATGCTCGCCCTCTGCGGGGAGCTTTCGATCGATGTCGCCGACGCGGAAGAGGCGGCGCGCCGCCTCCGCCGCGCGCTCGAGGAGGCGAGGGGTGCGGAGCGGGAGCACGAGGAAGCGGCGAGGCGGATCCCGGAGCTTGACGCCCGCGTGAAGCGGATCGAGGAAGAGCGGGAGCGGGCGCGCGGGGAGAAGGAGTCCGCGGAGACGAGACTGCTCGCTCTCGGCGCGGGGGATCTTGCCGCCTGCATCGCCCTCCTCGAGAAGAGGAGGGAGGCGCTGCGGAGCGCGGCGGTCGAGAGACGGCACGTCGAGGAGGAAGTCGAAAAGCGGGGGGAGTCGATCGATTCGCTCGCCGCGGAGATCGCGGGACTCGTCTCGAGCGGCGGAGAGGCGCCTCTCACCGACGAGGAGAAGGTGCGCCTCGATCGGCGGAGGGAGGAGATCGAAGATCGCCTCCGCGCGGTCGATGCGGCCTCCGCCGCGCTGGGGAAGGAAATCGAGAAGCTCCGCACGCACTCGGGCGTGGCGGAGATCGAAGGAGAGAAGGAAGCGTTCCGATGGGAGCTCGAGGAAGTTCTCGCGCGGCGCGACCGGCTC
>VGIW01000003.1 GCA_016867715.1 Candidatus Eisenbacteria bacterium
AGATCCGGCCCTCTACGGGCTCGATCCGCCGGCGGGGACGATCGCGGTCGCGAAGGAGACGGCGTCGATCGGCGCGCGGAACCCGACGGCGGACGGGGTCTATGTTCTCCGCCCGCACGCCCGCGCGGTCCTTCTCGCGGACAACGCGCTTCTCCCGGCCGCCACGCTCTCTCTCGACCGCGTGCGCGACCGGGTTCTTCTCCGATTCCCGGTCCGTACGGCGGAAAGGTTGGTCGTTCGCCGAGGGGGCGAGACGAGAACGCTTCGTAGAGAGGTGAGAAACCGCTGGCGGATCGAGGAGCTCGACGTGCGCGCGAACGCGCCCGAGCTCGGCGGTCTTCTCAGTCTCCTTGGCCTCGAAGCGATCCATTCGTTCCAGGATTCGCTCCCCTTTCGGCCCGGGGAGGAGGAACTTTCGTTTCGCGTTGTCTGGGAGGAGGGGGAGGTCTCTCTTCGAATCGGCGCGGTGATCGAGGGGACGTCTCTCGCGGAGTGCGCCGCGAGCGATCGCGAGAACCCTTTCCGAGTTCCGCTTCACGCGGTCGACTCGCTCGTCGTCCGGATCGACCGTCTCGTCGACCGGCGTCTCTTCGCGAGGAGCCCGCTCGAAGCGGATGCAGTCTCCTTCCGCTCGGAGGACGCGTCGTTCGACCTCGCGCGCCGCGAGGAAGGCGGCTGGCTTCTCACGATGGACGGGGAAACCCTTCCCGCCTTCGCGGCGCACGCGCGGGCGTTTCTTCGGAGGCTCGAGTCGATCGAGGCGGCGGGCGCTCTACCGCCCGGCGCGATCGAGCTCCCCGAGCGCGCGGCCTGGCGGATCGCCGCCGGCGCGGAAGCGGCGGAGATCTTCGAGACCCGGGACGGCCTCGTCGCGCGGCGCGAGAAGGAGACGGGGCTTCTCCTTCTCGAACGATCGGTTCGTCCGCTCCTCGACGTGCGCGCCGGGCACCTTCTCGAGCCGAGCGCTCCGCACGGCGCCCGCGAGTCGGACGGCGTCTCCGCCGACCGGTGAGCGCTGCGGACAGAGCTTCACACAAAAAGAAAACCGGCCGCGGCGTGTTCTTCCGCGGCCGGGCGTGATGCGAGGCGAAGCCTACAGCATCGACTTGTATTCCTTCCCCGCCTTGAAGCGCACCGTCTTGCTCGGGGCGATCTTCATCGCCTCTCCGGTGCGCGGGTTCCGGCCCATGCGGCCCTTGCGGCGCGAGATGGCGAATGTTCCGAAGCCGGCGAGCTGGACGGTTCCCTTCTTCGTGTTCTTCTTGATCGTGTCGAAGGTGGCATCCACGACCTCGCGCGCCTGGCGCTGCGAGAGCTTCGTCATCTTCGCGACCTGCTGAACCAGTTCTCCTTTGTTCACGGCTCACCCCCTGGGCGAAAGGTTAGGATTTGGAAACCGACCGTACGTTACGCACCTCGGGGAATGGCTGTCAACAGAAAAACGCGGGAAACCCGCGTCTTCCTGCGCTTTTTTCGACCCCCCGCCTCGGCGGTTCGCCCGGGAGGCGGTGTTCGGGATCGGATGTTTCTGAAATCGGCCCGGGAAGCATCTCTCTCGAGCACGCCGCGGAGCGCCCGCTACTCCCCTCCGGTCTCCTCGCGCACCTTTCTCAAGTATTCCTCGAGCTGCTGCGCCATCTGCGCCGCTTGACCCTTCTGCTTGAACCCGGGATCGGCGGCGGCGGCCTTGTAGTGTTGGATCGCCTTCTCGTCCTGCTCGTCCTGTTGGTAAAGGACAGCGAGCTTGAAGTGCGCCTCGCCGAACTTGGGGTCCTTCTCGATGCACGCGAGGTACTCCTTCTCCGCCGCCGTGAAGTTCCTCGCCTTTGTGTGCGCCTCCCCGAGGTAGTAGTAGACCCATGGGTCGGCCGGGTTCAGCTCCTTCGCCTTCTCGAGATGCTCCACCGCCTTCTTGGGGTCGTTCTTCTGGATGTAGATGGCGCCCAGGCGGCTGCGTCCGGTCGAGAGCCCCTCGGCGTCATCCTCCATGAGAACGTACTTCTCGAGGATCTCGGTCGCTTTCGTGAAGTCTTTGGTCTTCTCGCCGGCGTCGTACTCGTAGAGGCCGAGCCGGAGATACGCGCGCGGGAAGCCGCGCGGATCGGCGGCGACCGTTTTCTCGTAGGCGGCTTTCGCCGGCTGGGTCTGCTTCATCTTGTGGTGCATGTTCCCGAGCGCGAAATGAACGGACGCCTTCCTGGGGTCCAGCTTGAGCGCGGCATCGAGGTGGGGCTTCGCCTCCTCGGGGTTCGGCGTCTTCACGTAGTACTCGCCGATCCCGACGAGCGCGTCGATGTTCTCCGGCTCGTAGGTGAGGACCGTGAGGTACTGCGTCTTGACCGTCTCCCAGTCGGGCGGGTCTTCCATCTCGGCCGCGCGCGCGGCGTTGATGCGAGCCTCCGAGTAGACGTCGTCGGCGGCCACCGCCGCGAGGAACTTCTCTTTCGCCTGCGCGTGCTTTCCCGCCTTGAGGAGCACGAGACCTTCCTCGTTCAGCTGAAAGGCCTCGTCGCTCACCGCGCCGGCGAAGGTCGCGGCGGCGAGGAGCGCGATCGAACCGGCGAGCAAGCGGGGGAATCGATACCGTTTCATGCTTCGCACCTCCCGAATCGAGAAGAAGGATCTTTCGGTCCCCAACGGCGCCGACCGTAGCAAGGTCCCGGAACCTGTGTCAAGCCGCGCTCCCAATCGTCCCGGCGGGCGCGGCGCCGGCCCTTTCGCTCAACGCTGGAACCCCTCCCGCGGAGAGTCGGTTCCGGGGGGCGCGGGCGGTTTGCGGGCGGCCGGAGTTGACGAAGAGCGCGCGGGATGGTATACGGTTCGACGGAAAGGGAGGTCCTCTTGTCGACGCATCGATGGGCCCGCGCCGCCGCGCTTGCTCTTCTCTTTCTCGCGCCGGGGATCGCGCCTGCGGGCGATCAGCTCGGAACGCGGGCGTTCCCCTTTCTTCGGATCGGCGTGGACGCGCGGGCGACCGGCATGGGGGACGCCTACTCGGCGGTCGCCGACGGAGCCGAGGCGGCGGAGTGGAATCCCGCCGGGCTCGCGGTCCCCAACCATCCGACGCTCACGTCCGGCTACCTCAAGTACCTCTCCGACATGCACGCCGGCTCGCTTTCGTTCGCGCAGCCGGTCGGAAGGCGTTTCACTTGGGGTCTCTCGGTCCGCTTCTTCACGGTGGGCGGGATCCCTCGAACGACGGTCGAGAACCCGACCGGCGAGGGCCTCGGCGAGTTCTCCTCCACCGACCTCTGCTTCAAGGCGGCCTTCGCGCTCCGCGTGACGTCGAGGATCGCGCTCGGCATGACCGGCGGGGTCGTGACCGGAACGATCGACGAGGCGACCGCGTACGGGTTCACGTCGGACTATGGCCTGCTCATCCGAGACCTGATCGGGAGGATGCGCGTCGCGGCGGCGGTGAGGAACGCGGGAACGATGAGCGCGGCCTACGTCGGCGAGGTCGATCCTCTCCCCACGGAGATCGTGTTCGGTCTCGCGCATCCCTTCATCGACCGGAAGCTTCTTCTCGCGGGGGAGTCTGCTTGGTCGGTCGATCGCGGGACCGAGTGGCACGTCGGCGCCGAATGGGAGCCGGTGACCGACTTCTTCGTCCGCTCCGGATACCGGACGGAGGGGAGCGATCTTCGCGACGGCGAGCGGGCGTCCGATCTCGCCGGGCTTGCGTTCGGCGTCGGCTTCGGCCGTGTGCGCGAGTACCGCATCGACTACGCCTACGCGTCGATGGGGGACCTCGGCAACACGCACCGTTTCACGTTCGCCTGGATCTTCCGTTAAGCCGAAAGTATCCGTGCGCTCGCGAGCGAGGGCGGGCGGCGACTCGTTCCATAGAAGACCGAGATCCACGGCGGCCGAGAGCGATCTCGTTCCGCGTGGAAGGAGACCCGTGCGCGTTCTCGTGGTCGGTAGCGGCGGCAGGGAGCACGCGCTGATCGACGCGCTCTCCCGTTCGACGGGCGTCACTGACCTTCTCGCCTATCCGGGGCGGGAGGGGTTTTCGCCCCTCGCGCGGCCGGCGTGCGGGGCCGGCCTCTCGCCCGAGGAGATCCTCTCGATCGCGGAGCGCGAGAAGATCGATCTCACGCTCGTGGGACCCGAGGGGCCGCTCGTGGCGGGGGCGGGAGATCTCTTCGCGAGGGCCGGGCGCGGCTTCTTCGGTCCTTCGAGCGGCGCGGCGCGACTCGAGGGGAGCAAGGTCTTCGCGAAGCGCGTGCTTGAGGAGAGCGGCGCACCGACCGCGCGCTCCATGCTCGTCCGCTCTCTCGCCGAGGCGGAGCGCGCCCTCGCGGCGATCGGTCTTCCGGTCGCGGTGAAGGCGGACGGTCTCGCCGCCGGAAAGGGGGTCGTCCTCGCGGCGACCGAAGAGGAAGCCCTCGAAACCGCCCGCCGCTTTCTCGAGGAGAAGGCGCTCGGAAGGGCCGGGGAAACGCTTCTCTTCGAGGAGTTCCTCCGCGGGGAGGAGCTCTCGGTTCTCGCGCTCGTCGAGGGGGAGGCGTTCGCGCTCTTCCCCGCCTCGCGCGACTACAAGAGGATCGGGGACGGCGGGACGGGCGCGAACACCGGGGGGATGGGCGCGATCTCCCCGGTTCCGGGCGTGGACACGGTCCTTCTTCGGACGATCGAGGACGATGTCTTTCGTCCTGTTCTTCGCGCGATGGCGCGCGCGGGGAGTCCGTACCGCGGGATTTTGTACGCGGGTATCATGTTGACGCATGAAGGACCGAAAGTGCTCGAGTTCAACTGCCGTTTCGGCGACCCGGAAACACAGGCGGTTCTTCCGCTCGTGAAGGAGGATCTCCTCCCTCGCCTCGACGCCGCGGCGCGAGGGGCTTGGATCGAGGGTCCGATCGCGGTTTCCGAGGGGGCGGCGGCGTGCGTGGTCCTCGCGGCTCCCGGGTACCCGGACCGCCCGATCACGGGAGGGCGCATCGAGGGGTTGGAGGAGCCGCCTCTTCCCGGCACCCGGCGCTACCACGCCGGGACGGCCCGGAAGGACGGCGCATGGATCACCGCGGGGGGGAGGGTGCTCAACATCGTGGCGCGAGGGGCGAACCTGGACGAAGCGCTCGCGCTCGCCTATCGCGAGGCGGATCGGATCCGCTTCGAGGGGAAACAATGGAGAAGGGACATCGGAAAGCCGGGCGTGCAGGGATAGGGAAGGCGAAGCCCGCGGTCGGCGTGATTCTTGGGAGCGCCTCGGACCGATCGATCGGCGAGGCGGCGGCGGAAATGCTCGACCGGCTCGGGATACCTCACGAGATCGTCGTCGCTTCCGCGCACCGGAATCCTGATGAGGTGCGGCGCTGGGCGCGAAGCGCGGAGAAGCGCGGGATCCGGGTCGTGATCGCGGCGGCGGGGCTCGCGGCGGCTCTTCCGGGCGTGGTCGCGAGCCACACGACGCTTCCGGTCATCGGCGTGCCGGTCGCTGCGGGGCCGCTTCGCGGCATGGACGCGCTCCTCTCGATGGTCCAGCTCCCTTCCGGAGTTCCGGTGGGGACGGTCGCGCTCGGCGAGACCGGCGGAAAGAACGGGGCGCTCCTCGCGGCGCGGATTCTGGCTCTTCACGATCCGGGTCTCCGCGGACGATTGCTTCGCATGCGAACCTCTTCGATGAAGAGCGGCGCGAAGGAGCGCACGCAGTGAGCGCGCGCGAGATCGCGATCGAGGAGGCCTCTTCGGGCGAGGGCCTGGGTCTCGTGCTCGAGACGATTCGAGCGAAGGGGACTCTCGCGTATCCCGCCGAGACGATGTACGGCATCGGGGGGGACGGCCTCGATCGGGAGGTCGCCGCTCGCATCGCCGCGGCGAAAGGGAGCCCGCCGGGGAAGCCGTTTCTACTTCTTCTGGACGATGTCGACAGGTGGCGCCAGGTGGCGGCGTCGCTTCCGCCGAGCGCCGAAGAGGCGGCGAGAAAGCACTGGCCGGGCCCGCTCACCCTTCTTCTTCCGGCGCGGGACGACTGCGCCGCCGCCTACGAGGGGAAGGTCGCAGTGCGCGTGCCGGACCTCGAGGTCGTCCGCGTGTGGGTGCGCGAGGCGGGTCGCCCGCTCTTTTCCACGTCCGCGAACCGCGCGGGCCGCGCCCCCGTGCGTGGGCCGGAGGAGCTCCGCGCTCTCTTCGGCGAGCGTCTCGACCTCCTCGTCACCGGTCCCGTCTTCCCCTCGACCGGTCTCCCCTCCACGATCGTCGATGCCACCGCCGATCCTCCGCGCGTTCTGCGCCGCGGCGCCGCGCCGTTTCCGTAGGGGGATGCGGGAGAGAAGTTCACGGCGTTGCAGGGAGGGGATACAAGCATACGAAAAGAACCGAGAGGGAGGTGTGGCAGTACCTCATGAGGTTTCGGATCGTCAGCATTCCTCCATCACGAAGGCATCCTGTCGTTTCGCGTAGAAAGCTGTAATATGATGGGATTGATGAAGCGGTGCTTGAAGAGCCGGATCGTCGTGCGTGTTTGTGGAGAGCTGTGGGAGTTCTCAAGGTCGGAGCCTGAAGCGCCTATCGTCATCAGCAAGGGAAGACAGACGTCGCCTGCGGTTCGGGACCGGCGTCATGCTCGCTCCACCACCTACCGCCTGCGTGTCCAGCTGCAAGGAGGATGTCATGGCCGGAGATGGAAGTTTTGACGAGGAAGTATTCTTCAGCTACGCGAGCGAGGACCTGCACCACGTTCGCCAACTCGCACGAAGGCTCTGGGACGAGTACCGGATCTCGAGCTTCGTCGCTGACGACGCTCTGAAGGATCTCGCGAGAGGCGACAGATGGGAGCAGACCCTCCTCGAAAAGGTGACGAGGTGCCGGTTCTTCGCGCTCTATGCCTCCCGGTCGGTCATGGCTTCCGCGTGGGTCAATCGAGAGGTACAGCGGTTCTTTGAGGGAGCGTACTCACGGGACAACCGAAGGAAGATGTTTGTTCTCACGAGGACGGCGCAGCCGGGGGCGCATCTTCCGGCGATTCTGCGTGACTTTCTCTGGGACAAAGACGAGGATGAACTCGTCCGGGATATCGTTGCGGAACTTATAAGGTTCCTTAGTGCAGAAAAGACATCGGCTCGCGATGAGCGCGACAAGCTGGCTTCCCAGTTGGAGGCGGAGTGCGAATCAGCCGCCAAGAAAGTCCGGGAGGCGTTCGGGCACTACGGGCAAACGAGATTCTGGAAGCCCTTTTCCCGTCACGGTCACCTGCACATCTTCACGTGCGGCCGTGATGTGCCCCCGGAGAAACACAGGGGTTCCGGAGGACGTACCAACATCGATCGCTGGGACTACCAGACGGTGCTTCAGATCACACACTTCTTCGCCGAGAACTTCCCAGGCACGAAGGTCACAATCGAGGATCCGGTGGCCAAGCTTGCTGCGGAGGACTTGACGGGAGCGAGATTGGGACACCGCGTCGCCGGCCTCATGCGGCAGCTGGAAGACAAAGACTGCGTGGTTATCGGTTCGCCGGATGTCAGCGATTTCGCCGAGATCGTCTTGGCTGAACTGCACGGGACGCAGTCGTTTGCCGAAGGCACGGACAAGTTGGGGAGGAGGGGGCGGGAAAAGCGAAGAGGTTTCGCCCTTATTAAAGCGGAGATGAAGGCACCGAGTTCGACCTACTGGCTCAAGACCGAAGATGAAGAGGTCGGCGTGAAGTGGATCGAAACCGACAAGCAGTTCAGCGTGATAGAAGAGGACGGTCTCGGCACGACCTATGGAGTCCTGGTCGTGTGCGACAATCCCTTTGTCCGGGCATCAAGGGAACACAAGGTGATCATCTTTTCGGGCTTTTCGGGTGTCGCAACGTATGGCATGTCTTGGTTGCTGACATCAATCGACGCCCTTAGTGAATTCTTCAAGATCGACCAACGATTCGGCTCGCTCGACACCGATTTCGAAGCCCTCGTTGAAGTGCAGTATGCTTACGAGCTTGAGGGGAGGGCCGCGGGTGATCGTCGCAGGCTGATTGCGACGGAGCCGGTAAGGGTCGAAGCAATGGTGGAGATTCCGCGGCTCGTGTGATCTGACAAACGTGAAGGGTGGCGGGCGGGTGTTCGACCGAGAGGCAGCGGGGCCGCGAGAGCCGATGAGTCTCCGCGCTCTGGCCAGGGTGGTCCGAGAAGGCGATCTCGAGAACGGGCTTGGCGTTAGCGTCCGGATCATTCGGTGATGTATTAAGCATTCTTCCTTTTTGTGGCGCGGACATGCAGTCTATGACCGCGTCGCATCGATGCCTTCGCGTCGGGAAGGAGGTCATTGCATCACCGCGGCATACCGCGCCTTGGTGGCTCAGATGGCGAGGGGAGGGTGAGCGTGCGTCTCGTCGGACGCGGCAGCTGCGCACGAGCTGTCGGCGAGCCGCGGTCTTTCGGTCTCCGAGAAGATGCTAGGATGAAACCATGATCGGTAAGGTCGTCCAAAGGCACGTGCTGGGTGATCCTGCCGCCGCGCGGCGAGATCTGGTGTATTGGGTGGGGCGATCGCCCGCGGAGCGCCTGGCGGCCGTCGAGATGCTCAGGCGATGGGTCCGTGGATGTTCAGCCAGACTTCAGAGAACTGATCGAGTTGTTCAACAGACACTGGATTGAGTATTTGGTTGTGGGCCGGGTCCAGGGTTTGTGGAAGCTATGGCGAACGTCCCTGTGCACTTCATTGGGCGGGATATGTTGATCGCGAACAAGCGCGCGGTCGGCAGGAGGAATGACCATGCAGACATCGAGGCTCTTGGCGAGGAGTGGCGCGTCAGCGCGGACCTCGCTGCGGCAGTCGAGCGCGCCCCTGGAACCTCTCTTCGGGAACACGTTGGTAGTGTTTCTTGCGCGATGCGGCTGCTGAGCGGCAGCAGCAAGTGGAGTGAGAGATGTTGAGCGCAACCATCAAGCTTTTTCTCGTACACGGTGACGCAAAGCGCATGCGCGCTGCTGAGCTCGTGAACTGGATCGGCAAAGCGGTGGCCGGGCCGCGGAGCGAGTTAGCCTGGACTATGCACGCGTTTCCTACTGCGGCCGCGGATCTCCCTTCGCGCTTCCGCGCTCCGGGAGCTTCCTCGGCGACCGGTCCCTCCGGGACGGGTGCCCGCCTCGGTCGCGCGAGAAGACGCCTACGAGGCCTCCCTTCCGTCGCCGCTTCCTCAACGTAGTGCCGAGACTACGTTTCCGGGAGCGGCTCGTCCAGGTCGGCCTCTCGGGCCCTAGCTCCGCATCCTCGCGACGAAAACGCGTGCATAGTCGAGGCTAGCGCTGCCGCGACCGTGATTCACGGCGGCTCTGCCAATGGACTCGTTGCTTGGAAAACGAAAGACGGGAAGACCCTGAAGGAACTCGAGGCGGGATAACTAATGGACGAGTGGCCAGGGCTGCGCGCCGCTTCTGAAGCAGAGCAGTGGGCCCGCCACCTCGCGGTGGCACCACGGGCAGCCGTTGGAGGCGAACCGTGAACCCGAAGTTTGCGAGAACCGTGGAATGCTTGGAACTGAGCTTTCAGAAACTCATGCAGCAGACACCGGTTCGTCCGGACACACTGCCTTCCGCCTTGCCGAGGCGGGGGATGTACTTGTTTTCCGACGGCGGGAGTGATCTGTACGTTGGGCGCACGAACAACTTGAAGGGTCGCATTCAGAGCCAGTGCCGCAGAAGCAGTAGTCACAATCAGGCCACCTTGGCCTTCCGAATCGCTCGGAAAGAAACGGGACGCACTCAGGCCTCATACACGACTTCTGGGTCTCGAGACGATCTCGAGAGTGACCCCGGGTTTGGCCCTGTCTTCAGTAGGGCGAAAGACCGAATCAGGAAGATGGACTTGCGATTCGTAGAGGAAGAGGGCCCCACCCGGCAGGCTCTTCTCGAGATCTGTGTGGCGACGGTTTTGGAGACACCCTACAACGATTTCGAAAACCACTGAGGGGGCAAATGCTGCCCAACAAGCCGCATCCGGACTCCTCCGGCAAGCGAAAAGTCTATCCGTCAGGGCGCCGGGGTTGCACTACGGCCGTAACTCAGACCCCTTGGAGCATACTCTCCGTACCGGGAGCCGCGACCGGTGAGGAGCTACGAATCGATCACTATCTGACCGCCCGGCACCGAGCCCCGGCGCGTAATCTCGACAGAGGTCCCCGGGTCGAGCGAGCCCCGTCCCTTCCTTGACGAACCCCTCTCCATCCGATAGGCTCGGCGATCGTGGGTGAGACCGGCGAGAAGAGGCGCGTCCTTTTTGTTTGCACCGGCAACATGTGCCGGAGCCCTCTGGCGGAGGGGATCTTTCGGGGCCTTCTCCCCCCGGAGCAGGCCGGCCGCATTGAGGTTCTCTCCGCGGGGACGAACACGATCGACGGGGAGAGGCCGACCGACCTCGCGGAGGAGGTCGCGTCGGAGAACGGGATCGACATCGGCGGCATCCGCTCGCGCCGGTTGACGACCGCGCTCGTCCGCGCGAGCGATCTCATCGTGGTCATGACGCGCGCTCATCGCGCGAGCGTTCTCTCCCTCGCGCCCGAGGCGGACACGAAGATCCTTCTCCTTCGGGATCTCCTTCCCCCTTCGAATCCCCGCGCGGGGAAGGACCTCCCCGATCCGATCGGCGGCCCGATGGAGGCGTACCGAGAGACGGTTCGCGGCATCCGCGAGGCGCTCGCGAAGGGGTGGCTGGCGATTGAGCGGCGTCTCTTTGGGAAGGAAACGGCCGAACGGGATTCGACGTCGGCGGGGACTTGAAGAGGGTCGTCTCGGGGATCGGCCGAGGCGGCGAGAAGGAACGGAACGGTCGGCTCGCCGAGCCGACGGCTGGGTGACGGGATGAAGATCGCGGTTGCGAGTGATCACGCCGGATTCGAGCGAAAGAAGAAAATCATTTCGTGGCTCAAGGAACTCGGACAGGACCCGGCCGATCTCGGCCCTCCGAACGCGGAGCCGTGCGACTATCCGAAGTACGCCTACGCCGTCGCGCGGAGCATCCGCGAGGGATCGGCGGAACGGGGCGTCCTCGTCTGCGGAAGCGGGATCGGCATGTCGATGGCGGCGAACCGCCTGACGGGGGTGCGCGCCGCGCTCTGCTCGGACCGGGAGGCGGCGCGTCTTTCGCGCGCGCACAACGACGCGAACGTCCTCGTCCTCTCCGGGCGCGCGATGGACGACGGCGAGGCGCGCGCCGCGCTTGAGACGTGGATCGCCGAGCCGTTCGAGGGGGGACGCCACGAGGCGCGCGTGCGCGGGATCGATCTCCCCTCCTACGGGGGAACCGAGGAGCCGGCCCCGCCGGGGGGCGGACGGCTTTCGTATCTTTTCCAGACCGATCCCGAGATCGCGGAGGCGATCCTCGGCGAGAGGCGTCGGCAGGAGACGAAGCTCGAGCTGATCGCGTCGGAGAACTTCGCGAGCGAGGCGGTTCTCGAGGCGCTCGCGACCCCGATGAACAACAAGTACGCCGAAGGGTACCCGGGGAAGCGTTACTACGGCGGCTGCGAGTTCGTGGACGTCGCCGAGCAGCTCGCGATCGACCGCTTGAAAATGATCTTCGGCGCGGATCACGCGAACGTGCAGCCCCATTCGGGCGCGTCGGCGAACATCGCCGCCTACTTCTCGCTCCTCGAGCACGGCGACACGATCCTCGGCATGAACCTCTCGCACGGTGGGCACCTCACGCACGGCCATCCGGTGAACTTCTCCGGGCGCTTCTTCAAGGTTGCCCAGTACGGCGTGAGCCGGGAGACCGAGACGCTCGACTACGACGAGATCCGCAAGGTCGCGCGGGAAGCGAAGCCGCGCATGATCGTGAGCGGGTACTCCGCCTACCCGCGCACGATCGACTTCGCCGCCTTTCGATCGATCGCGGACGAGGTCGGTGCGTACCTCATGGTCGACATCGCGCACATCGCCGGCCTCATTGCGGCGGGTCTCCATCCGAACCCGGTCCCGCACGCGGACATCGTAACGAGCACGACCCACAAGACCCTCCGGGGCCCGCGCGGCGGCTTCATCCTGTGCAAGAAGGAGCATCAGGAGGCGGTCGACAAGACGACCTTCCCGGGCATGCAAGGGGGGCCGCTCGAGCACTGCATCGCCGCCAAGGCGGTTTGCTTCCGCGAGGCGATGACGCCCGCCTTCCGCGAGTACCAGGGGCGGGTCGTCCGGAACGCCCGCGCGCTCGCCGCGGCGCTCGAGGCGAAGGGCTTCCGCCTCGTCTCGGGGGGGACGGACAATCACCTCATGCTCGTGAATTTGACCGACAAAGGATTGTCGGGGAAGAAGTCGGAGAAGGCGCTCGACCAGGCGGGGATCACGGTGAACAAGAACACGGTTCCCTTCGACGAGCGGTCGCCCTTCGTCACGAGCGGGATCAGGATCGGGACTCCGGCGGTGACGACTCGCGGGATGGGGACGCGGGAGATGGAGCGCGTGGCGGAGCTCATCGGGCGCGTCCTCGCCGACCCGGCGAACGAGGGGAACCTCGAGGAAGTGCGGAAGGACGTCGAGGCTCTCTGCCGTCTGTTCCCGCTCTACCGCGGCTAGGCCGCGACAGGAGGGGCCGCCGTGCGCTGTCCTTCGTGCGGAAAGGATCGCGACAAGGTCGTTGATTCCCGGAGCGTGCGCGCCGGGAGGGCGGTGCGGCGGCGGCGGCATTGCACGGAGTGCGGGCATCGCTTCACGACGTACGAGTACGTCGACACCGCGGTGTTCGTCGTCGTCAAGAAGGACGGGAGGCGCGAGCCGTACAACCGGGAGAAGCTCGTCAGCGGGATCCTCACCGCGTGCGAGAAGCGGCCGGTCTCCCGCGACGCGATCGACGCCCTCGTGGATCGGGTCGAGACGGCGATCGGGGAACAGGGAGAGCGCGAGGTCCGGAGCCAGACGATCGGCGAGGCGGTGATGAAGGAGCTCCGCAAGCTGGACGAGGTCGCGTACGTTCGTTTTGCCTCGGTGTATCGACGCTTCAAGGATGTGGGCGAGTTCCTGGACGAAGTCCGCTCGCTCCTTGACTGATCGATGTCCGCGAGGCGAAGACCGGCCGGCCGCTCCGATCGCAAGGAGATGCCCTTCCTCGAACACCTCGAGGAGCTCCGCGGGGTTCTCCTCCAATCCGCAGCCCTCGTCGCCCTCTTCGCGTGCGGCGGATGGTTCCTTTCGAGCGAGGGGCTCGACCTCCTCATCCGTCCGGTCGGATCGCTCGTCTTTCTAGGCCCGACCGAGGCGTTCACCCTCCGCCTCAAGATCGCCCTTCTCCTCGGCTTCCTCGCCTCGCTCCCCTTCGTTCTCTACAAGGTGTGGAGCTTCGTGGCGCCCGGTCTCTTCGAGCGTGAGAGACGCTTCGTCGTTCTCGTCGTCGGAGCCTCGACGGTTCTCTTCCTCGCGGGGGCCGCCTTCGGCCTCTTTGTGCTCGTGCCGATCGCGGTCGCCTTCCTCCTCGGCTTCGGCACGGAGAGCCTCCGCCCGATGATCGCGGCGGGGAACTACTTCGCGTTCGTGACGAAGCTTCTTCTTGCGTTCGGGGTCGTCTTCCAGCTCCCGCTCGCGGTCACGCTCCTCACACACGTCGGCCTGCTCCAGCCGGAGTGGCTTCTCCGGAAGTGGCGCTACGCGATCGTCGTGATCGCGGTGGTGTCGGCGGTCCTCACGCCCCCCGACGTCGCCTCGCAGATCCTGATGGGTGTCCCAGTCCTCGCGCTCTACTTCCTCTCGATCCTCATCTCGTTCGCCGTCCGAAAGAAACGACGGGAAGAGAACGAACGCGATCGGGAGAGCGAGGAGGGCGAGGGAGGCGAGGAAACCGGCGGAGAGAACGGAGACGAAATCGAAGAAGAAACCGAACGGGTGAGGCGAACGGAGGATCCGGAGTGAGAGGAGAAACGGCTCGGTTTGCGGAGAGCGCGGCGCGCGAGGCGGGTGCGCTTCTCCTTCGGCGCTTCCGCGGCGCCGGAGGGGATCGCGTGCGCTTCAAGGGTGCGAAGGACCTCGTGACCGAAGCGGACGAAGAAGCGGAGCGCCTGCTCCGAGCGCGGATCGGGAGTAGGTTTCCATCCGACCGGATCGTGGCCGAAGAAGGAGGGGGACGGGCCGAAGGGGCCGAGGCGGTCTGGTACGTCGACCCGCTCGACGGAACGACGAACTTCGTCCATCGCTTCCCTCTCTTCTCCGTGTCGGTCGCGCGCGAGGAGCGGGGAGAGCTCGCGGTCGGGGTCGTGCACGTTCCCGTGCTCGAGGAGACGTTCGTCGCGGAGAAGGGAGGCGGCGCATTCTTGAACGGTGAACGAATCCGCGTGAGCGGCGTGCGGGAGCCAATCGAGGCGCTCGTCGCCACCGGCTTCGCCTGCGTCCGCTCGAACCGGATTCCGAACGGCGTGCCGGTGTTCGATCGGGTGGTTCACGAGGTTCAAGGCGTGCGGAGGGGGGGCTCGGCGGCGATCGATCTCGCGTACACCGCGGCGGGGCGCTTCGACGGGTTCTGGGAGATGAACCTGAACGCGTGGGACATCGCCGCCGGGATCCTTCTCGTCCGCGAGGCGGGAGGGGTGGTGACCGATTTCCTCGGGGGGAACGAGATGGTCCGCCGGAAGGAGCTCGTGGCGGGGAACCGGGCGGTCCACGCGTACCTGATCGACCGGATCGCGCGCACTGCAGAGGAGGAAGGTTGGGATCTTCGGGCGGGGGACTAGGGGAAGGTCGGAGGAAGCTGGCGCACGCCGGCGTTCTCGTCGCGGTCCCCATCTTCCGGCTTCTTCCTGTCGACGTGCTCCTTCCGCTCTCCGCCGCCGCCCTCGGGGCGGTGTGGGCGCTGGGACCGTTTCTTCTTTCCCGGCTCGCCCGTCCGGGGGAAGGATGGGTCCGATTCTCCCTCGCGGTCTCCTCGTTTCCGCTCGCGGCGGGGCTTCTCCTCGCCGCGTTTCCCGAGAGGCCCGGAGTGGCCGCGTCGGCCGTCGCCCTTCTCGCGGCAGGGGACGCGGCGGCGAACACCGCGGGGAGGCAAATCGGCGGGCCTCGCCTCCCTTGGAACGCCCGGAAGACGGCCGTGGGGAGCGCGGCGTTTCTTGTCGCCGGCCTCGCGGCGGCAGGTCTCTCCTTTGCCCTCGTCGATGCGACCCCGATCGGGCGGGCGGTTCCCCTTCTCCTCGCCCCCGTCCTTCTCGGCGCGGCGATCGAGAGCCTTCCCACCCGGATCGGGGACAACCTGCCGGTCGCCCTCTTCCCCGGTGTGCTTCTCGGGCATCTCGCGGGCGGTACCGAGATCCCGTGGGACGTCGCGCCGTCGCGGCTCCCCGCGGGGCTGCTCGTGTTCGTTCTTCTCGCCCTTCTCGGGCTCCGGACCCGTTCCCTCGACCGATCGGGGGCGGCGGCCGGCATCCTCCTCGGATCGCTCATCTTCACCGCAGCAGGCCCTCCGGCATGCGCTCTTCTCGTCCTCTTCGTCCTCCTCGGAACTCTCTCCTCTCGGATCGCCAAGCGGGCGCACGCCCCGCGGGGAGCGCGGCATGCGATCGCGAACCTCGGGATCCCGGCCTTTCTCGCCGTTCTTCTGTGGATGGGAGGAGGGGCGGCGGTCCGGACCGCGTACGCGGCGGCTCTCGCGGCCGCCCTCGCCGACACGCTCTCCGGGGAAATCGGCATGCTCTCCCCCGTTCCCCCGCGCCTCATCCTCGGCTTTCGAGAGGTTCCTCCCGGGACGGACGGGGGGGTGACGGTTCTCGGCACGCTCTCCGGCGCGGTCGGTTCAGCCCTTCTCGCCGCGCTGGGTCTCGGGCTCGGCTTCCTCGGAGGGAGAGAGGCGGCGGTCGCAGCGCTCGCGGGCTTCGCGGGGACGCTCGTCGACAGCCTCCTCGGCGCCTCGGCCGAGAGGGCGGGCCTCATCGGGAACGAGGAGGTGAACTTCCTCTCGATCCTCGGGGCCGCCCTCCTCGGGGGCCTTGTCGTCTCCTTCGGGGCGTAGGCGGAACCGATTGAAAAATCAGTAGGTTTGGCTTGACAGGTTTCGCCGGATTTGCTTGAATGACCAAGGGACTCTTCTTCGCCCCCTTCTCGCGGGGCACCGAGAAAGGAGGCCGCCGGTCATGACGAAAGCGGACCTTGTGGAGCAGATCGCGACGAGCACGGGATTGACGAAGAAGGACACGGCCGAGGCGGTCGACGAGTTCCTCGGCGCGATCAAGAAGGCTCTCCGGGAGGGGGAGCATATCGAGATTCGCGGGTTCGGAACGTTCAAGGTCAAGGAGCGAAAGGCGCGAACCGCGCGCAATCCTCGGACGGGCGATCCGGTTCCTCTCCCTTCGCGGCGGGTTCCGGTGTTCAAGGTCTCGAAGGAGCTGAAGGCCCGCATCAATCAGGGGCGGGAGTAGTCCGGGCGATCCCTGCTTCTCGCGGATGGGACGAAGATGGGGCTCTTCATCGCGTTCGAGGGGCTCGACGGCGCGGGAACGACCACGCAGGCGACGCTTCTCGCCGATCGCCTCGAGGCCGAGGGCGTTCCCGTCCATCTGACGAAGGAGCCTTCCGAGGGACCGGTCGGGAACCTGATCTCGCTCGTGCTCCGCAGGCGGCTCGTCTCGCCGACTGCGGGGAGGCCTCTCGATCCGTTTCCCGACGATCTCCTAGCGCTTCTCTTCGCCGCCGACCGGATCGATCATCTT
Organism: Candidatus Eisenbacteria bacterium; assembly: GCA_016867715.1. NCBI lineage: Bacteria > Candidatus Eiseniibacteriota > Candidatus Eiseniibacteriota bacterium. The sequence goes on from VGIW01000003.1 coordinate 16,607, forward strand.
CACGCCGAGATCCTCCCGAAGCTTCGGGAGGGGATCACCGTTGTGACCGACCGCTACATCCTGTCGTCCTATGCGTACCAGTCGCTCGGCTGCGACCTGAAGTGGATCCGCGAGGTGAACGCGCATGCGGTGATGCCCGATCTCACGTTCCTCATCGATGTTCCGGCGCCCGTGTGTCTGCGCCGCATCGAGAAGGGCCGGTGGGAAACCGAGCTCTTCGAGGGGCTGGACAAGCTGGTCGTCGTGCGCAAGAACTACCTCCGCATCGCCGCGAGCCCGATCGGCGAGTCGATGAACGTGGTTCTTCTCGACGGCGAGAAGGAGGTCCGCGCCCTCCAGAAGGAGATCTGGGAACGGCTGCGCTCTTCCGTGCAACCGGGGGCGAAGGAAGGGGTTGAAGGGGAAGGCGACGATTCGCAGCTCGGCCTGAATCTCTGCCCGGCGGACGAACCGGGCCCCGCGACGGGAGGGGAAGAAGAGCGATGAAGAGGGATCCTTCGGCCTCCTCTTTTGTGATACCGACCTCGAGCGACGCCGGCAACGTGTACGAGCTGGTCGTCGTGGCGGCTCTTCGCGCGCGCCAGCTCAACCGGTTCCCCCAGCTTCGCGATCGGGACGCGACGGGAACGATTGTCGATCAGGCGGTCCGCGAGGCGGCGACCAAGAAGCTCGCCTATGCGATCGCGGAGCGGGAGGAGGTTCCGGCCCAGGTGTCGCGCCCGATTGAAGGATGAACCGTTCGACTGTGGGTTATCGATACGTAATTGGAGTGGATCTCGGCGCGACGACGGTTCGCGCCGCCCTGTTTTCGGTCGAGGGGCGGATCGGAAACCGCCTCGAGACCCGGTTCGCGCCGAGCGGGAGCGGCGAGGAGGACCGTGCGGCCTTCTTCCGCGTTCTCGAGGATCTTCTCGCCGGCGAAAAGCGCTCCGGCCTTCTCGCGGTCGGGATCGGCTCGTTCGGGCCGCTCGACCGGGAGAGGACGCGCATCGAGGAAGCGCCGAACCGACCGAGCTGGAAGCACTATCCCCTCCGCGAGGCGGTGGAAGAGAGGCTCGCCGCTCCGGTGATCGTCGAGAACGACGCGAACGCGGCGACGTTCGGCGAGTTTCGTCGCGGAGCCGGGAAGGGAGCGGAGAGCCTTCTCGGGCTCACGGTCGGCACCGGGATCGGAGGGGGCTTCGTGAGCGAGGGGAAGATCCTCGTGGGCGCATGGGGGAACGCGGGGGAGTTCGGGCACATGTACGTCGGGGGCGAGGGAGTTCGATGCCGGTGCGGGGCCCTCGATTGCCTCGAGACCTACGCGTCCGCCGAGGGGATCAAGCGCGCGTACCGCTCGCGCGCGGCGGGCGATCCGTCGCTCTCTTGCCACGGCATCTTCCATCTCGCCAGAAGCGGGGACCGGATCGCGGTCGAGACGATCGAGACGGCGGCGCGCCTCCTCGGGCGCGCGATCGCCTCGCTTCAAAAAGCGTTCGACCCGGAGCGGATCGTGATCGGAGGAGGGCTCTCGCGGGAGCGAGACCTTCTCGTCGAGCCGGCGATCCGGGAAGCGCGCGAGCAGGTCTTTCCTGCCCAGAGGGAGCGTTTCCAGGCGTTCCCAGCTGCCCTCGGACCCGACGCGGGCCTCGTCGGCGCGGCCGAGCTTGCGCTCGAAATCGCCGAGAACCGCTGAGTCTTCTCGCGCCTTCCCATCCTCAATGTACGGTTCTTCCGGCCGATTCTTGGGTCGGAGGGTCTTCCCGTGCGCCCTGCGACACCCCATGTAAGAATCCTGGAGGATAGATTTCCCCACTTGGTCGTCAAGGACGAGGAGGGGGGACGGTCGTTCCGTTCCGCCGGAGGGGCGGAGATCTTCCGCCTCGAAGCGGACGGCCGGCGTCTCCGTCTCCCCGTTTCGCGCAAAGTCCTCGACGATCTCTTTGGAGGGCTCCCGTTCCCGGTGGAGTCCTCCGACCGCGCCTCGGTGGTGCCGCTTGCGGATGTCGGGGAACCCGAGCTGATCTTCGCGTTGATCGAAGCGCTCGAAGAGCAGGCGGGCGCTTCGCCCGGTCATGACGAACCGAAAGCCGCCGCGCCCGCTCGCCGTATCGCGCCGGAGGCGCCCTCGCGGATCCCGACGCGCCTCTTGCGAATCGCTCTCGCCGGGATCGCCCTTCTTCTCGCGCTCTTCCTCGGGTTCTCGTGGAAGCTCGCGCAGAAGAGCCTCGACCAAGACCGCGAGCAGTGGATCGAAACGCTCCTCCGCCGCTGACGAACCGCGCCGGTCGGTCGGCCCGCGCCGGTTGACACGTCTCCGCGCTTCTCCTATTCTCATCCATAGATCGGGCGTGTTTCGGTGCTTGTCGCTCGGGCGGAAGCGCCGCTTTCACCGAGAGTCCCTCCAACCCCGGGTGCTTTCTTGCGGTCGAACGGCGGAGACCTCGCTCGCAGGATTCTCGAGGGGGATCGGATCTCCCTCGCCCGCGCGATTTCCCTGGTCGAGAACGAGAGCGACGGAGCGGGGGCCCTTCTCGACGCGCTCTACCCGCGAACGGGTGCCGCGTATCGCCTGGGCGTGACCGGTCCGCCCGGTGCGGGGAAGAGCACGCTCGTCGGGCGCCTCGCGCGCGCCTACTGGGAAGCGGGAAAGCGCGTGGGCGTCGTCGCGGTCGACCCGTCGAGTCCGTTCACGCACGGGGCGCTCCTCGGCGACCGCATCCGCTTCCAAGATCTCCCGAATGATCCGCGCCTCTTCGTGCGAAGCATGGCCTCGCGCGGAAGCCCGGGCGGCCTCGCGTTCCGGACCGGAGAGGCGTGCGACCTTCTCGACGCGTTCGGCATGGAGATCGTTCTTGTCGAAACGGTCGGCGTCGGCCAATCGGAGCTCGACGTCGCCCGCGCCGTTCACACGACGGTGGTTGTGCTCGTCCCGGAGTCGGGAGACGAGGTCCAGGCGATGAAGGCCGGCCTCATGGAGATCGGCCATGTCTTCGCCGTGAACAAGGCGGACCGCGAGGGGGCGGCGCGGATCACTCGAAACCTCAAGGATATGCTTCTCCTGCGCAGGCCGGCGCCAGACTCGTGGGTCCCTCCCGTGCAGCCGGTCTCCGCCCTTCGCGGCGATCATCTCGACGAGCTTCTCGATGCGATCGGGAAGCATCGGCGCCATCTCGAGGAGGCCGGCGCGCTCGGCCGCCTCAAGCGAGAGCGCGCGGAGCAGAGGATCCGCGAGATCGTGGAGTCGGAGCTCGCCTCGACGTTTTGGATGCGCGAGGGGATCCCGGCGCGGCTCAAGGACGCGCTCGCGCGTATCGAGGAAGGCCGCTCCTCCCCGTATCGGGAAGCGGCCGACCTTCTGCATGGTGCCGGGAAGGAGAAGGAGACCCGATGACCGGTCATCCGAAAAGGAAGCGGGGGGCGGGAGACGAAGATGGGTTTCGCACGCTCTCCGGGCTTCCCGTGAAGCCGCTCTACCGCCCCGAGGATCTTGCCGGGTTCGATCCGGCGCGCGATCTCGGCCGGCCGGGGGAGTGGCCGTTCACGAGGGGCGTGCACGCGGACATGTATCGCGGGCGCCTCTGGACGATGCGGCAGTTCGCGGGGTTCGGCACCGCCGCGGACACGAACCGACGCTTCCTCTATCTCCTCGAAAAGGGGCAGACCGGGCTCTCGACCGCGTTCGACATGCCGACGCTGATGGGCCACGACTCGGACGGCCCCCTCTCTCTCGGAGAGGTCGGGCGGGAGGGGGTCGCGATCGACACGATCGAGGACATGGAGACGCTCTTTCGCGATATCCCCCTCGAGCGCGTCTCGACCTCGATGACGATCAACGGCCCCGCCGCGATGATTCTCGCTCTCTACATCGTCGCCGCGGAGAGGCAGGGGGTGCCGCCGCACAAGCTCCGAGGCACGCTCCAGAACGACATCCTCAAGGAGTACATCGCGCAGAAGGAGTGGATCTATCCGCCGAGGCCCTCGCTCCGGATCATCACCGACATGCTCGCTTACTGCACGCGGGAGATGCCGCTCTGGAACACGATCTCGATCAGCGGCTATCACATCCGCGAGGCGGGCTCGACCGCGGTGCAGGAGCTCGCCTTCACGCTCGCCGACGGGTTCACGTACGTCGAGGCGGGGATCGAGGCGGGGCTCGACGTGGACGCGTTCGCGCCGCGCCTCTCGTTCTTTTTCAACGCGCATAACGATTTCTTCGAGGAGATCGCGAAGTACCGCGCGGCGCGGCGGATCTGGGCGCGCAGCATGCGCGAGAAGTACGGTGCGAAGAACCCGCGAAGCTGGATGCTCCGCTTCCACACGCAGACGGCCGGCTGCTCGCTCACGGCGCAACAGCCGGAGAACAACATCGTGCGCGTCGCGTATCAAGCGCTCGCGGCGGTGCTCGGGGGAACGCAGTCGCTTCACACGAACTCGATGGACGAGGCGCTCGCGCTCCCGACCGAGAAGGCGGTGCGGATCGCGCTCCGCACGCAGCAGATCCTCGCGCACGAGACAGGGGTCGCCTCGGTCGTGGATCCTCTGGGGGGCTCCTATTTCGTGGAGGAACTCACGAACCGGATGGAGCGGGAGGCGGGGCGGATCTTCGCCGAGATCGAGGAGAGGGGAGGGGTGGTCGCCGGGATCGAGGAGGGCTTCTTCCAGCGCGAGATCGCCGAGGCGGCGTGGCGATACCAGAAGGACATGGAGAGCGGCGCGAGCGTGATCGTCGGCGTGAACGAACACGCGGACGGGGAGGAGGAGCTCCCGCCGATTCTGGAGATCGATCCGGCGGTGGAGAAGGAGCAGGTGGAGCGCCTCGCAAGGTTTCGCGACAAGCGCGAAAAGGCCGCGGCGGAGCGGGCGATCGCGAGATTGCGCGCGGCCGGGGAGTCGGGGGAGAACCTCATGCCGGTTCTTCTCGATGCGGTCCGAGCCGGCGCGACCCTCGGGGAGATGTGCGACGCGCTCCGCGGCGTCTTCGGCGAGTACCGGGAACCCGCGGTCTTCTAGCGTACCTGATACCCTATTTCTGACTGATACCCTTGAAACAGGGTATCAGGTACCGAAGGAGAGAGAAGCATGCAAGGACCGATTCGCGTCCTCGTAGCGAAGGTGGGGCTGGACGGTCACGACCGCGGCGTGAAGGTCGTGGCGAGCGCTCTTCGCGACGCGGGGATGGAGGTGATCTACACCGGTCTTCACCAAACGCCGGAGAAGGTCGCGCAGGCGGCGCTTGAAGAGGACGTGGACGTTGTCGCGATCAGCATCCTCTCGGGCGCGCACATGACCCTCTTCCCGCGCGTGCTGGAGCTGCTCCGAAAAGGGGGCGGCGGGCACGTCCTGGTTTGCGGAGGCGGGATCATCCCGGAGAAGGACCAGGATGCTCTCGGCGCGCTCGGGGTCGGGCGCTTGTTCGGGCCGGGGACCGCGACCGGCGAGATCGTCGCCTATCTGGAAGAGGAGATCGCGCGCCGCCGCGCGTCGCGAAACGCCTGAGACCTCGCGCGGGCCCCGATTCGCGGCCGCAGCGGGAAACGCGTGCATGATCCAGGCGAGAAGGGAGGATCCATGAACGCCGATCGTAGACCCGTCATCGTGAGCGCGGCGCGCACCGCCATCGGTGAGTACATGAAAGGGCTTGCGCCGATGGGAGCGCCCGCGCTCGGGGCGCTCGCCGTCCGCGAGGTCGTGCGAAGGGCCGGCATCGAACCGGATGTCGTGGACGAGGTGATCCTCGGAAACGTGGTCTCGAGCGGGCTCGGGCAAGCCCCCGCCCGGCAGGCGGCGATTCACGGCGGGATCCCGGCCTCGAAGGCCGCGATCACCATCAACAAGGTCTGCGGCTCCGGGTTGAAAGCGGTCGTTCTCGCCTCGCAGGCGATCCGCCTCGGAGACGCGGACGCGGTGATCGCGGGCGGCATGGAGAGCATGTCGAACGTTCCCTACTACCTCATGAAGGCGCGCGCCGGCTACCGAATGGGGAACGACTATCTCGTCGACGGGATGATCTTCGACGGCCTCTGGGACTCGTTTCACAACTTCCACATGGGGATGGCGGCGGAGAAGACCGCGGAGCTATCGATCATTTCGCGCGAGGAGCAGGACCGCTACGCGGCCGAAAGCCACCGGAAGGCTATCGCCGCCGCCGAGGCTGGAAAGTTCAAAGACGAAATCTTCCCTGTTGAAATCCCTAGCAAAAAAGGAAACCCGACGGTCTTCGACAAGGACGAGCGCCCGCGCGCCGACGCTTCCCTCGAGTCGCTCGCGAAGCTCCGCCCCGCTTTCAAGAAGGACGGAACGGTAACCGCGGGGAACGCGCCGGGACTGAACGACGGCGCCTCGGCGGTTCTTGTGATGGCGGAAGCCAGAGCGCGCGAGCTCGGGGTGAAGCCGATGGCGCGCATCGAGGCGTACGCGGTCGGCGGGGCCGAGCCGGAGATGGTCTTCTACGCCCCGATCGACGCCGTGCGGAAGCTCCTCGCGAAGACCGGCCGGTCGATCGCCGACTACGACCTCATCGAGATCAACGAGGCGTTCGCCGTGCAGGCCCTCGCCGACGGGAAGGAGCTCGGTTGGGATTGGAATCGAGTCAACGTGAACGGAGGCGCGATCGCCCTCGGCCATCCGATCGGCGCGAGCGGCGCCCGCGTCCTGACGACGCTTCTCTACGCGATGAAGGACCGCGGGAAGTCGCTCGGGCTCGCCGCGATCTGTCTCGGGGGGGGAAACGCCGTGGCGCTCAGCGTCGAGGCGGTCTGAGCGAAGGAGGAAAACGTGGACCAGAAGCAACTCGCCGTCGTCGGCGGCGGAACGATGGGCGCGGGGATCGCCCAGGTGTTCGCCCAGTCCGGATATCGCGTCGATCTCGTCGATCTGAACGAGGAGATCCTGAAGCGCTCGATCGGACGGATCGAGAAGAGCGTCCGCAAGCTCGCGGAGAAGGGAGTGCTCGACCCATCCAAGGTAGACCCGGTTCTCTCGAGCGTCCGCCCTGTTCCGTCGATCGGTAAGATGGCGCCTCCTGCTCTCGTCGTCGAAGCGGTGCCGGAACACTTTGAACTAAAAAAGAAGATCTTTCAAGAGCTCGACGCCGCGGCGCCGAAGGAAGCGATCCTCGCCTCGAACACCTCCTCGATCTCGATCACCGAGATCGCGGCGGCGACGAAGCGTCCGGAGAAGGTGATCGGGATGCATTTCATGAACCCGGTCCCCCTCATGAAGCTCGTCGAGGTGATCCGCGGGATCGCCACCGCGGACGATACGTACGAACGGGTCGAGGCGCTCACGAAGGAGCTCGGGAAGACGCCGGTCGAGGTGCAGGACTACCCGGGGTTCGTGTCGAACCGGATCCTGATGCCGATGATCAACGAGGCGATCTACGCCCTCATGGAAGGGGTGGCCTCCGCCGAGGACATCGACACGGTGATGAAGCTCGGCATGAACCATCCGATGGGACCGCTCACGCTCGCCGATTTCATCGGTCTCGACGTGTGTCTCGACATCATGGAGGTCCTCTACGGCGGGTTCTCCGATCCGAAGTACCGCCCTTGTCCCCTTCTCAAGAAGATGGTGCGGGCGGGCTATCTCGGGCGGAAGAGCGGCCGCGGGTTCTTCGAATACGGATCGTAGTCCCCATACCTCGGAGGTGCGTGGATGCATTTCGATCTGAACGACGAGCAGGCCTTGATCCGGAAGACCGTTCGTGAGTTCGCGGAGAAGACGCTCGGACCGACCGCGGGCGAGCGCGACCACCACGAGAAGCCGGCGATCGAGGAGGCGAAGGCGTTCGCCGATCTCGGCTTCCTCGGCATGACGATTCCGGAGGAGTACGGCGGAGCCTTGCTCGACGATATCTCGGAGGCGATCGTCATCGAGGAGCTCTCGCGGGTCGACGCCTCCTTCGGGGTTCTCGTGAGCGTGCACACGAGCCTCTCTGCGACGGTCGTCGTGACCCACGGAACGGACGCGCAGAAGAAGAAATACTTGCCGAGGCTCGCGACCGGCGAGATCCTCGCGGCGTACTCCCTCTCCGAGGCGGGAGCGGGATCGGATCCGACCGCTCTCTCCTGCGCCGCCGCGAAGAAGGGGGACAAGTACGTCCTCAACGGCGAGAAGATGTGGGTGACGAACGGGTCGATCGCGGACCTTTACATCCTCATGGCGAAGACCGACCCGTCCGCGCCGGGCGCGAAGGGGGTCTCCGCGTTTCTCATCGAGAAGGGCTTTCCCGGTTTCTCCGTCGGGAAGAAGGAGGAGAAGCTCGGCATCCGGTCGAGCGACACGGTGAGCCTCATCCTTCAGAACTGCGAGGTCCCCGCGGAAAACCTCCTCTGGGAGGAGGGGAAGGGGATGCGGATCGCGTTCGAGGCTCTCGACAAGAGCCGGATCGGCATCGCCGCGCAGGCGGTCGGGATCGCGCAGGGCGCCTTCGACGCCGCGCTCGCCTACTCGAAGCAAAGGGAGCAGTTCGGCCGGCCGATCATTCAACATCAAACCATCGGCAACTACCTCGCCGACATGGCGACCCGCATCGAGGCGGCCCGCCTTCTCACGTACAAGGCGGCCTACTTGAAGGAAAAGAAGGCGAAGCACACGATGGAGTCGGCCCAAGCGAAGCTGTTCGCGGGCGACATCGCGGTCTGGGTGGCGGATCGGGCCGTGCAGATCCTCGGCGGGTACGGCTACACGCGCGAGTTCCCGGTGGAGCGGTTCTACCGGGACGCGAAGATCACCCAGATCTACGAGGGGACCAACGAGATCCAGAGGCTCGTCATCGCGCGGGCGCTCGTCTCGTAGATCCGGAGGGAGGTCGGGGGCGTCGGCTTGATTCGCATCCGAGGAGCGTCCGAGCATAATCTGAAGTCGATCGACCTCGATCTGCCCCGCAATCGACTCGTCGTGATCACGGGGCTTTCGGGGAGCGGGAAGTCCTCTCTCGCGTTCGATACGATCTACGCCGAGGGGCAGCGGCGCTACGTCGAGTCGCTGTCGGCGTACGCGCGCCAGTTTCTCGGCCAGATGGAGAAGCCGGAGGTCGAGTCGATCGAGGGGCTCTCTCCGGCGATCGCGATCGAACAGAGGAGCGCGTCCCGAAACCCGCGGTCCACCGTCGGGACCGTGACGGAGATCCACGACCATCTCCGCCTTCTCTTCGCGCGCGCCGGCATCCCCCACTGCCCCGATTGCGGGCATCCGATCGAGCGCCAGACCGTCCAGCAGATCGTCGATCGGATCGCGCGTCTCCCGGAGGGGGAGAGGCTGCAGATCCTCGCTCCGGTGGTGCGCGGGAAGAAGGGGGAGCACCGCGAGATCCTCGATCGTCTCCGAAAGGAGGGCTTCGTTCGCGTCCGCGTGAACGGAGAGGAGCGCGCCCTCGACGAGGAGATCCGGCTCGACAAGAAGCGAAAGCACGACATCGAGCTCGTGGTCGACCGGATCCGCGTTCCCGCGAAAGCCGCTGCCCGGCTCGCGGACAGCGTCGCCACCGCGCTTGCCGCCGCCGAGGGGATCGTCCAAGTGCTCCGCGAGAACGGCGAGATCCTCGTCTTCTCCGAAAACACCGCGTGCGCGACGTGCGGTTTCTCGTTTTCCGAGATCAGCCCGCGTCTCTTCTCCTTCAACTCTCCCTACGGGGCGTGCCCCGGCTGCGGCGGCCTCGGCACCAAGCGGGATCTCGATCCCTCGCTCGTCGTCCCCGACTCGAGCCGCTCGCTGAACGAGGGGGCGATCGTCCCGTGGGGCCCGGCGCCGGGATCGTGGAATCGGCGCATTCTCGAGGCGCTCGCCAGGCGGTATCGCTTCTCCCTCGACGGGGCGTTCGGGAGGCTCCCGAAGCGCGCGCGGGATCTTCTTCTACGGGGAAGCGGGGGCGAGGAGATCACGGTGGAGGCGGCGACGCGGAGCGGGCGGGGGCGATGGACCCTTCCCTTCGAGGGGGTGATCCCTTGGCTCGAGCGGCGCTATCGGGAGACGACCTCCGAGGGGATTCGGCAGTGGATCGAGGGGTTCATGAGCATCGGCGCGTGCCCGGCGTGCCGCGGGGCGCGTCTCCGAAGAGAGGCGCTCGCCGTCGCCGTGCACGGAAGGAGCATCGACGATCTCTCGCGGCTCTCGATCCGTGAGCTCTCAACGGTTCTCGACTCGATGGATTGGACCGAAAGAGAACGGCTCATCGGGGCGCAGGTGCTGAAGGAGATCCGCGAGCGGCTCCGCTTCTTGAACGACGTGGGCCTCTCGTACCTCACGCTCGGACGGGCGGCGTGGACCCTCGCGGGAGGAGAAGCGCAGAGAATCCGGCTCGCGACGCAGATCGGGTCGGGGCTCACCGGGGTTCTCTATGTACTCGACGAGCCCTCGATCGGTCTTCACGCGCGGGACAACCAGAGGCTTCTCGCGACCCTCTTCCGCCTCCGGGACCTCGGGAACACCGTTCTTGTCGTCGAGCACGACCGGGAGACGATCGAGGCGGCGGATCACGTGGTCGATCTCGGACCGGGGGCCGGGATCCGCGGAGGAGAGGTCGTCGCTGAGGGGACGCCGGCGGAGATCGCCGCCTCCCCCCGCTCGCTCACCGGCGCCTATCTCCGAGGGGAGCGAGCGATCCCGATCCCGCAGACCCGGCGCCCCGGTTCGGGTCGGGAGATCGAGGTCGTCGGCGCCCGCGCGAACAACCTCAAGAACCTCCGCGTCCGCTTCCCTCTCGGACGACTCGTCTGTGTGACCGGAGTATCAGGCTCGGGGAAGAGCACGCTCGTCACCGACATCCTCTACAAGGGGCTCGCCCGCCGCCTCTACGGGTCGCGCGATCTCCCCGGCGCGCACGATCGGATCAACGGGCTTCGCTGGATCGACAAGGTCGTGGAGATCGACCAATCCCCGATCGGCCGGACCCCGCGCTCGAACCCGGCGACCTACACGGGACTCTTCACGCCGATCCGCGATCTCTTCGCCGAGCTCCCGGAGTCGCGCGTGCGCGGCTACAAGCCGGGCCGCTTCAGCTTCAACGTGAAGGGGGGCCGCTGCGAGGCGTGCCAAGGGGACGGCACGATCAAGATCGAGATGCACTTCCTTCCGGACGTCTACGTGAAGTGCGACGTCTGCAAGGGGAAGCGCTACAACCGGGAGACGCTCGAGGTCCGCTTCAAGGGGCGTTCGATCGCCGAGGTTCTCGACATGACCGTGGACGAAGCGGCGATTTTGATGGAGAATCAACCGGCCGTGCGAAGGAAGCTCGACCTTCTCTCGGAGGTCGGCCTCAGCTACATCCACCTGGGCCAGCCGGCGCCCACCCTCTCCGGCGGCGAGGCGCAGCGGGTCAAGCTGTCCGCGGAGCTTTCGAAGCGCGCCACGGGGAGGACGCTCTACATCCTCGACGAGCCGACCACGGGGCTCCACTTCGAGGACGTACGCCTTCTTCTCGAGGTTTTGAACAAGCTTGTCGACGCGGGGAACACGGTCGTGGTGATCGAGCACAACCTCGACGTCGTGAAGACGGCGGATGCGATCATCGATCTCGGCCCCGATGGGGGAGACGAGGGCGGGTGTGTCGTCGCGGAGGGAACTCCAGAAGAGGTCGCGCGGGCCGAGGGGTCCCACACGGGGAAGGAGCTCCGGAATCTGTTCACCCGGGAAGGGAGGTCGTTGGCCGGTGTCCCATGAAGCGGGAGAGGCGAGGAGGACCGCTCTCTACGATCGCCACGTGCGCGAGGGAGCGAAGATGGTTCCGTTCGCCGGATGGGAAATGCCGATTCAATACACGTCGATCCTCGAGGAACACGCCGCGGTGCGGGAGCGGGCGGGTCTTTTCGACGTCTCCCACATGGGGGAGATCGTGCTCACCGGGCCCCGCAGGGAGGAGGAGGCGGACCGTCTGACGACGGCGCGCATCTCCGACCGGGAGCCGGGAGAAGTTCAGTACGCGGTCCTTCCGAATGACCGGGGCGGGATCGTGGACGACATCCTCGTCTACAAGCTCGAGGATGAGGTTCTCCTCGTCGTGAACGCGTCGAACCGCGAGAAGGATCTTCGATGGATCCTCGAGCGGTGCGGAGGCCGGGCGACGGTGACCGACCGGAGCCTCGAGACGAGCCAAGTCGCCGTGCAGGGGAAGCGTGCGCGGGCGATCTTCGCGCAGGTCGCGGAGCCGGATCTTCTCCGTCTTTCCTACTACCACGCGGCGCGGGGGAAGGTGGCGGGGGTTCCGGCGATCGTCTCGCGCACCGGATACACCGGCGAGTACGGATACGAAGTCTACGTTCCGTGGGCGGAGGGGCCGCGCGTCTGGGACGCGCTCCTCGATGCGGGGCGGAGCGAGGGGATCGCGCCCGTCGGTCTCGGCGCGCGCGACTCTCTTCGTCTCGAGATGCGGTATTGTCTCTACGGAAACGACATCGACGAGACGACGAACCCCTTCGAGGCGGGAATCGGCTGGGTCGTGCGAAAGAAAGAGACCGATTTCGTCGGGAAGGAAGCGCTCGCCGCCGCCCGAAAGAGCGGAGCGCGAAGGAAGCTCGCGGCGTTTCGCCTCGGGCCGCGCGACATCCCGAGACCGGGATACGAGATCCTTCACAAGGGAAGGAAGGTGGGGGTCGTGACGAGCGGCGGATTCTCGCCGACCCTCCGCGCGGGGATCGCTCTCGGATATCTGGAGGACGCGGCGGACGAGGAGGAGGGATTCGCCGTTCGCATTCGGGATCGCGAAGCGCCAGCGCGTCGCCAGAAAGGCGCGTTCGTCGCCTCGTCGGTCAAAGAGGAAGGGGAGGAAGAATCGTGAACGTTCCGGAAGACCTCAAATACACCAGGGAGCACGAGTGGGTTCTCGTTGAGGGGAAGATCGCGACGGTCGGCATTACCGACTACGCGCAATCCGAGCTGGGCGACATCGTCTATCTCGAGTTTCCCGCGGTCGGGGACCGCGTGCGGTTGAGCGAGTCCGCCGGCACGATCGAAGCGGTGAAGACGGTCGCCGACCTCTTCGCTCCCCTTTCCGGCGAGGTGCTCGAGGTGAACGAAACGCTCCCCGAGGAGCCGGAGCGGGTGAACCGGGACCCGTACGGGGAAGGTTGGATGTTCAAGTTGTCGATCGAGGATCCGTCGGAGCTCGAGGAGCTTCTCGGCGCCGCGGACTACAAGAGGCTGGTCGAGGAATCGAGACGTTAGCCCGGATCATGCACACGTTTCGGGGGGTTCGATGAGCTACATACCGCACAACGTGGAAGACCGCGAGAAGATGCTCCGGTCGATCGGCGTCTCGAGCGTGGAAGATCTCCTCCGCGAGATCCCCCGGTCTCTCCGTTTCGAGGGAACGCTTCCTCTCCCGCCGCCGCTCTCCCAGATGGAGACGGAAAGGGAGCTCGCAGGAATCGCCGCCGAGAACGGCGCGGCGCTCGCCTGCGACTCCTTCCTCGGCGGGGGCGTCTACGATCACTACGTTCCCGCTCTCGTCGGGGCGACGGCCGCGCGTCCCGAGTTCTACAGCGCCTACACGCCGTATCAGGCCGAGGTGAGCCAGGGGACTCTTCAGGTCATCTTCGAGTTCCAATCGCTCATCTCGCGCCTCACAGGGATGCCGCTCGTGAACGCGTCCCTCTACGACGGGGCGACCGCATTGGTCGAGGCGATCTGGATGGCGTCCGGAGAGCGCTCTGGGCGCAGCGAAATCCTGATCGCGCGCGCTCTCCGCCCGAGCTACCGGGGGGTCCTCTGCTCGCACCTCGCGGTCTCCGGGCTTCGGCTTCGCGAGTTCCCGTTCGGGAAGGAGGGGACGACCGATCTTTCCCGTCTCAAGCAAATGGTCTCGAGCGAAACCGCGGCGGTCGTCGTGGAGAGCCCGAACGTGTTCGGGCTTCTCGAGGAGACCGAGGAGGCGGGTCGGATCGCCCACGAGGCGGGCGCCCTCTTCATCCAGGTGTTCGACCCGGTGAGCCTCGCGATCGTTCGGACGCCGGCGGAGGCGGGGGCGGACATCGCGGTCGGCGAGGGGCAGAGCCTCGGCTCGCCGCCGAACTTCGGCGGGCCGCTCCTCGGGCTCTTCGCGGCGCGCGCGGAGTTTCTCCGGCGGATGCCGGGGAGGCTCTCCGGGATGACCGAGGACGCGAAGGGCGCCCGCGCGTTCACCCTCACGCTCCAGACGCGCGAGCAACACATCCGCCGGGAGAAGGCGACCTCGAACATCTGCACGAACCAGGGGCTCGTCGCTCTCGCCGCCGCGGTTCACCTCTCGTCGCTCGGACCCGTGGGGCTCCGGCGCGCCGCGCTCCTCAGCCAGGAGCGGGCTCTCGAGCTCAGGAAGCTTCTTCGCGAGTCGGGGGCCGCGTTCCCCTTCGACGGTCCCTTCTTCCGCGAGTTCGTCGTCCGCTTCCCCGAGGAGTCGCTGGAGCGCGGTCTCGTCCGGCACCTTCTCGACCATCGCGTCATCCCGGGGATCCCGCTCGAAAAGGCGTATCCGGAAATGAGAGGATGCCTGCTCGTCGCGGTCACCGAGAAGAGGAGCCGGGAGTCGATCCGGCGCTACGCGGATCTCGTACGCGACTTCGCCGATGCAAGGGGGAAAGGAGCGCCGCCCGATGCTTGATCCGGTGATCTTCGAACTGCATAAGACCGGGCGCGCGGCGGAGCACTTGCCGGCTCCGGAGACTCCGGAGGAGGAGATCCTCGCGTCGATCCCGGAACGGATGAGACGCCGTCTTCCGCTCCGGCTCGCCGAGGTGCCGGAGCTCGAGCTCGCGCGCCACTACGAGCGGCTCGCGCGGCGAAACCACCACGTCGAGAAGGACTTCTATCCTCTCGGCTCCTGCACGATGAAGTACAACCCGAAGGTGCACGAAAGGATCGCCTCGCTTCCGGAGTTCGCCGCGCTCCACCCGATGCTCCCCGAGACGCTCGCGCAAGGGGCGATCCGCCTTCTCGGCTCGATGGAGGAGGCGCTCGCAGCGGTCACCGGCATGGATGCCTTCACGCTTCAGCCGGCCGCCGGCGCGCACGGGGAGTTCACCGGTCTTTCGCTCGTCGAGGCGTACTTCCGGAAGAAGGGCGAGGACCGCCGCAAGGTGATCCTCCCCGATTCCGCGCACGGAACGAACCCGGCCTCGGTCCGGCGTCTCAGCCTCGAGCCGGTCGAGGTGCGGAGCGACGAACGGGGCGAGGTGTCGATCGACGCGCTCGCGGCTCTCGTGGACGAAGGGACCGCCGCCCTCATGCTCACGCTTCCGAACACGCTCGGGCTCTTCGAGTCGCATCTTCCGCGCATTGTGGAGATCGTGCACGGAGCGGGGGCGCAGTTGTATCTCGACGGGGCGAACCTGAACGCGCTCCTCGGCATCGTGCGCCCCGGAGACATCGGCTTCGACGTCATGCACGCGAACGTGCACAAGACGTTCTCCACGCCGCACGGGGGGGGCGGCCCGGGAGCCGGGCCGGTCGGCGTGAAGGAGCACCTCCGCCCGTTCCTCCCGACCCCACGGCCGGTTCGCGAGGGGGATCGCTGGACGTGGAAGCACGACTTCCCCGACTCGATCGGTCCGGTCCACTCGTACTACGGGAACTTCGCGGTGCTCGTCCGCGCGTACGCGTATATCCGCCATCTCGGCGCCCCCGGTCTTCGCGAGGTGACCGAGCACGCGATTTTGGGCGCGAACTACCTTCGATCGCTTGTCGAGAAGTCGTATCCGGTCCCTTACCGGCGCGCCGCGATGCACGAGTTCGTCGCCTCCGCGGCCCGCTTCTTTCAAGCAGCGAACATTCGCGCGATGGACATCGGAAAGCGGCTTCTCGATTTCGGGTTCTACGCGCCGACGATCTCCTTCCCGCTCATCGTGAAGGAAGCGCTCATGATCGAGCCGACCGAGACGGAGAGCCGCGAGACGATCGAGCGGTTCGCCGAGGCGATGCTCGCGATCGCGAAGGAGATCGAGGAGGATCCGGAGCGCGTCCGCGGCGCCCCGTACCATACCCCGGTCCGCCGCGTGAACGAGAGCCTCGCCTCGCGGCGTCCGCAGCTCGTCTGGGAGGATGGGGCCGATGGGGAAGGAGCCCCTTCTCGAGGTTGAGGACCTCCGCGTCTTCTTCGCGACCGACGGGGAGATCGCGCGCGTGGTCGACGCGGTCTCCCTCTCCGTTCGGAAGGGTGAGGTCCTCGGCCTGGTCGGGGAGTCCGGCTGCGGGAAGAGCGTCACCGCCCTGTCGATTCTCCGCCTGATCCCCGAACCCCCGGGGAGGATTGCCGGGGGATGCATCCGTTTCCTCGGGCGCGATCTCCTCCGGCTCTCCGAGTCGGAGATGCGGAGGATCCGAGGGAACGCGATCGCGATGGTCTTCCAAGAGCCGACGGCCTCCCTGAACCCGGTGCTCACGTGCGGATTCCAGGTCGAGGAGGCGTTCCGGCTCCACCGGCGTCTTCGTGGATCCGCCGCGCGCGAGGCGGCGGTCGAGGCGCTTCGCCTCGTCGGCATTCCGGACCCGGAGGCGCGTGCGGGCGACTACCCCCACCGGCTTTCCGGAGGCATGAGGCAGAGGGTGCTCCTGGCGATCGCGCTCGCGTGCCGTCCGGCGCTCCTCATCGCGGACGAGCCGACCACGGCGCTCGATGTCACGATCCAGGCCCAGATCCTGCGCGTTCTTTTAGACCTAAAAGAACAGCTCGGCATGTCGGTCCTCCTCATCACGCACGACCTCGGGGTCGTTGCGGAGGCGGCCGACCGCGTCGCGGTCATGTACGCGGGGGAGATCGTCGAGGAGGGGGACGCCGCCTCGGTTCTCGAGAGCCCGCGCCATCCGTACACGCAGGCTCTCCTCCGCGCCGCGCCCCGCGCGGACGGCGCGGCCGAGGCGCTCCGCCCGATCGAGGGGAGTGTCCCGGACCCGCGCGATCACCCGTCCGGGTGCCGCTTTCACCCGCGGTGCCCGATCGCCGAAAGCGGATGCCGCGAGGCGCATCCTCGCCTCGTGGGCTCGGTTCGCTGCTTTCTCGCAGAGGGAGGGGGATCGTGACGGCCGGATCGGTTCTCCTTTCGGTTCGCGGGCTCCGCAAGGAGTACACGCTTCGCGGCGGGCTTCTCGGCCGAAGGGGAGGTATCGTCCGAGCGGTCGGCGGGGTCTCGTTCGGTGTCGAAGAAGGGAGCACGCTCGGCCTCGTCGGCGAGAGCGGGGCGGGAAAGAGCACGATCGGCCGCACGCTTCTTCGGTTGGAGGAGCCGACGGAAGGGGAGATCCTGTTTCGAGGGCGCGATCTTTCCCGGCTCTCGGTCCGCGAGCTCCGGCCGCTCCGCCGCGAGATGCAGATCGTCTTTCAGGATCCGTTCGGCTCGCTGAACCCGCGGGTTCCGGTGGGGCGTGCGATCCGCGAGGTGCTGGAGGTGCATCGGATCGCGAAGGGGAAGAGCGCGAGCGACCAGGCCCGAGGTCTCCTCGAGCTTGTGGGGCTCCAACGCGGGGATGGAGATCGCTACCCGCATGAGTTCAGCGCAGGCCAGCGCCAGAGGATCTGCATCGCGCGCGCCCTCTCCGTCTCCCCGAGGTTCATCGTGGCGGACGAGCCGGTCTCGGCGCTCGACATGTCCAATCAAGCGCAGATCGTGAACCTCCTCCTCGGCCTGCAGCAGAAGCTCGGGATCTCGTATCTTCTTATAACGCACAATCTTGCGGTCGTTCGACAGATCGCCGGTCGCCTCGCCGTCCTCTACCTCGGGAAGATCGTCGAGGAGGGGCCGACGCCCGATCTGTTCCTGGGTCCGCTCCATCCTTACACCGGGGCGCTTCTCGCGGCCTCTCCCTCGAGAAACCCGCGCGAGCGCGGGCGGTCGCTCCTCCTCTCGGGGGAGATCCCCTCTCCCATGCGTATCCCGGCCGGTTGCCCCTTCCATCCGCGCTGCCCGCACGCGGGGGAGAGGTGCCGCGCCGAGGTTCCCCGCGAGATCTCCCCCGGGCTCTCCCGGCGGGTGTCGTGCCACCTTCACGATGGCGGAACCGGACCTCCGCTCGCGATTGGGAAAAGCCCGGCGCCCCGCGGACCGATCGCGAGCTAGCATCAAGATTCGTCGGAGGTTAGGGCTTGACACCGGGAGGGGCCTTGGGTACATTGGCTTCGGCGTTTATGCAGGTCGTTGAACGGTGTCCGGCGTCGCCGCATATAAGGAGAGAGGTCATGGCTTCGCAGAGGAATTCCGGTCCTCGCGCATCCGTCCTTCTCGCGCTCGCCTTGCTCTTCGTTCTTGGGACGGCCTTCGCACAGGACGGTCAAACGGGAACGCTGTCGGGCCAAGTCCGCGAAGCGGAAACAGGCAAGCCGATCGCTTGGGCGGATGTGCTCATTCAGGGAACGACCATCGGAGGCATCAGCCAGCAGAACGGGACGTTCACGATCTACAAGATTCCGGCGGGAACGTACACGGTGACCGTTCAGATGATGGGCTACACGCCTCGGAAGTTCGAGGGGGTCGCGGTCGTCCCGGGCCAGGTGACGAACCTGATCGCCGAGCTCTCCGAGACCGCCGTGCAGATGGAGACGATCCGCATCGGTGCGGACGAGAAGATGGACGTCACCGAGCAGACGAGGACAGAGTACAAGATCGACAAGGAAGAGTTCAAGATTCGCGCTATCAACACGGTGACCGACGCCCTCGCGAAGCAGCCCGGCGTGACGATCGACGGCCAAGGGCGCCTTCACGTGCGCGGCGGCCGCGCGGACGAGGTGAAGTACTTCGTCGATGGGATGCCCGTGACCGACCCGTTCGTGGGCCAGAACACGCTCGATGTCTCGTTTGCGTCTCTCGAGAACATCCAACTCCTCTCGGGCGGTTTCGATGCCGAGTTCGGCAACGCTCAGTCAGGGATCGTGAACATCCAGACCGCGGAGGGGGGCAGGAAGTTCTCGGGGCTCGTGAAGTACATGACGGACGACTACGGGGCGCCGGACAAGACTTACTGGAACGCGGACGACATCGCCTTCGCGGTAGGAGGACCGCTCGTCTCCAAGGACCTGCGATTCCACCTGTCGGCGGAAGCGAACTTCAGCGACACATATATCAAACCTCGAAAGGAATACACGAAGCGGGAGGTCTACGGGATCACGCTTCAGGATCGCATCTACAACCAGTACCGAGGCCAGGGGAAGCTGACTTACTACTTCTCGCCGGAGATGAAGCTGTCCACGGAAGCGCTCTACACGCGCTCCTTGCAGGATCAGTACCATCACCCGTACAGCCGAGTCGGGTGGTGGTCGGCCGAGGCGAAGCGCTGGTGGTATGAACCTCTCGACACGACCTACGTCTTCTATTCCGGCCCGGAGCACCTGCCCCGCTTCATCACCGAGGACAGCCAGGCGAAGGCGTCGTGGACCCATACCCTCTCTCCCGAGACGTTTTATACGCTCAAGGTCAGCCGCTTCACGACCAGCTATCTGGAGCGGGTGGGGCACAAGGAGCCCCGGGAGTACATTCCGACGTACAGGAGCGACGAGTACGTCGATCCGGCGAACCGCTACTTCGTCGTGCAGGGGGACTACCCGCACTACCAAGACTATCGGACGAGGCGCTACACGGTGCGATCCGACCTCACGAGCCAGGTGACGGAGCGGCACCGGATGAAGACCGGCCTCGAGCTCGATTACTACGATCTTTCCATGTTCGAGGCGACCTATCCCGACTCGAACCGCCCCGAGGGACCGTGGCCGGACCGCTACAACGTCTTCTCCTGGGGGGGCGCGGCGTACATCCAGGACAAGCTCCAGTACGAGGGGATGGTCCTGAGCGCGGGTCTGCGGCTCGACTTCTTCGATCCGGGGGCGCGTGCCGCGCGGATCGGGAACGAGTTCCTTGCCTCGACGTTCCAGACGCCGCAGGACATCTCGCTCTGGTCCCGCCTCAAGAAGCAGGTGAGCCCTCGTCTCGGCATGGCCTATCCGATCTCCGACCGGGACGTGCTCCACTTCCACTACGGCCGGTTCTACCAGCTCCCCGTCTTCGAGCGGATGTACAAGGGGATCGGTCAGCAGATCGAGCAGGACGGGGGCACCTACGGGAATATCTTCCTCGATCCGGAGAAGAATATCAGCTACGAGCTCGGCGTCGACCATCAGCTGACGAAGACCTTGAACCTCGACATGACCGTCTTCTTCAAGGACATCTTCGGTTGGATCGATACGGACGAGATCGTGAACGGGAGCCTCGCGAGCTTCGGCAACTCCGCCCCGATCGGATACGTGAACCAGGCCTACGGGACGGTGAAAGGTTTGGAGTTCAAGCTGAACCGAAGGCTCGCGAACAAGTTCGGGGGGAGCATCGTCTACACGCTGGCCCGGGCGACCGGGACTTTCTCGGACGACAACTCGCAAGCCCTCGTGGGGACCGGCGTGCTCAATCGGAAGCCGCTCACGGAGAACCCGCTCAACTGGGACCGGACGCACGCGGTCGTGGGGAACCTCATTCTCACCGACCCGGGCGTCTGGGAGTTCTCGATGGACTACATGTACGAAACCGGCTCTCCGTTCACCCCGCGGCGGTACCAGCAGAGGAGCATCGACGCGGAGGACATGAACTCGGCACGCCTCCCTGACGAGTCCCGGCTCGACGTGCGGGCAAACAAGCTCTACAGCATCTACGGTCAGGAGTTCCGCCTCTTTGTGGAGGCGAACAACGTGCTGAACCGCGAGAACATCCGGGATCTCAGTCCCGGCGAGTGGCCGAGCAATAGCGGGCTCTACACGGTCTACTACACCGAGACGGGACAGCTCGGCGGAGCGTACAACCTGAACGACGTGAACGCGTCCGCCGGGAACCAGTACGTCTCCCTGGGCGACCCGCGCGTGCTCGATCCGATGCGGCGGGTGAAGGTCGGGATCATGTTCGACTGGTAGTCGTCCCATCGCGTGAACCGGGGGAATGAAACCATGACGGGGGTTCGTGGAAAAACTCGAGAGGGACGCGTCGCGGGTTCGAGGAAGCTCCCGGCGGCCGTCCGAAGCGCGGCGGTCGTGCTTTTGTTCGCGGCTCTTGCGGGAAGCGCGCTCGCGCGCCCGGCGCCCGGCCAAGAGGATCTGATCGATCGGACGGCGCCGCCGGTCCACCAGGTCCCGAACTTCGGGGCGACCTATCACAACGTCGGGAAGCTCGTCCTTCATGTGTCGAACTTTGGGATCTTCGGGACCTCGGGCCAGTTCTCGTACAACCAGGCCCCGTCGGGCCAGTGGCCTCCGGGGAGCGGACACGAGTACCTGTGGGCCGCGGGTCTCTGGGTCGGCGGGGTGGTCCCGCGGCTGGACAACCCGAGCACAGAAGATACGCTCGTTTCCTCGGCCGTGTACGAGTGGGAGTACCGGCCGGACATCTTCGATCCGGTCGCGACGATCTACCAGACGTGGGAAGGGAGGCCGGGAGGGGCGCGCAACGTCGACGACGACGGCGACGGGGAGATCGACGAGGACCCCCTCGACGGGATCAACAACGATCCTTGGAACGACACCCGGGTCGACGAGGATCACTACGCGATCGGGCAGCAGATGTACCGGTGCGTCTTCTACGACACTTCCACGGTCCGGAACCAGTTCATCGCGGACCCGAATTGGCTTCACTTTCCGCTCGGATTGAAGGTGACGCAGGAGAGCTACCAGTGGGTAGGGCGGAACTGGGACGACTTCGTGGGGATCCAATTCGAGATCGAGAACATTACGCTGCGCACCTTCAAGGACGTGTACGTCGGCTTCATGGTCGACTCGGACATCGGGAACGCTCGGATCACGGAGAACATCTACCTGGACGACCTGTCCAACTTCATCTCGCAGGACACCACGATCATCGTGCCGGGGCGCGATCCGGAGAAGCTGGACCTCAGCATCGGCTACATGCGCGACGTGGAGGGAGGGGACGACGGCGATAACGCGAACGCCCTCTTCGGGGTGATGTTCCTCGGACATACGGTCGACTCGACGGGGGTGAACGCCCCCGAGAAGGTCGAGATCCATGCGTATCGCTCATGGTCGGGAGGGGACGAGGACCCGGAGCACGACCGCGAGCGCTATCGCTATCTCCGCGGCGAGAACCGGGTCGGCAACCGATGGCTCCAGCACATCGACCCGCCGGAGAGCCGTCCGGACGACTATCGAATGCTCGTCTCGGCGGGTCCCTTCCGGGAGCTTCGCCCGGGGGGCAAGCTGACGTTCCAGTCCGCGTTCGTGGTGCTCGACCCCTTGAACTATGATCGCAACGACCCGGAGCAGGTGCGCCTCTACATGCTCGGCAACGCGATCGCGGCGCAGCGGATCTTCAATCGGAACTGGACCGCCGCCGCCGCGCCGCCGCCGCCGAACCAGGACGTGATCCCGGGCGACCGCCGGGTGACAATCGAGTGGGACGACTTCTCCGAGCTCACCCCCGACCCGCTCAGCCAGAAGTACGACTTCCAGGGATACCAGGTCTGGAAGGCGGTCGGTTGGCGTCGCGAGGCGGCCGAGCCGCGCGACGAAGACTGGTTCCTCCTGGCAGAAATCGACAAGAAGGATCTCTCCAACTTCGACACGGGGGCGCAGGGGGTCGGGAAGTACCGCTATCTCGACACGCGCGACGTGAAGAACGGGTTCGCCTACTGGTACGCGGTGACCGCGTACGATCACGGCGATCCCTCCGAAGGGATTCAGCCGGAATACGGCAAGTACTCCCAATCGCGGATGCTGGTCTATCCGCGCTTTAACCCGACGCGATCTCTCGACGACGCGGTCGATGTGTACGACGTCGATCCGACCACCGGCGAGGTTCTCTCGAAGACGACGCGGACGGACGTCAAGAACGTCCATGTCGTCCCGAACCCTTACAAGGAAGGCGCCGATTGGGACGAGGCGAGCTGGACGGATCCAACCCATCCCCTCGGCGGGAACGCCACCGGGCGGAAGATCTACTTCGTGAACCTTCCGGAGCGCGCGACGATCCGTATCTACACGCTCGGCGGAGACCTTGTGCAGACGATCGAGCACCGTTATGATCTCAGCCCGAGCAACGACATGACGTACTGGAACCTCGTGTCTCGAAACAACCAGGAAGTGGTGAGCGGCGTCTACATCTTCCATATCGAATCCCCGGTCGGCGAGAAAGTCGGGCGCTTCGTCGTGATTCGCTAGCGAGCGGGGAGGACGGATTCCATGCGCGACGGTACTCATGAAGATAGAAGAAAGGAGCGATTGCTGATGCGGAACCGACTCGCAGCCGCGTTCGTTGGTCTCCTCCTCGTGCACGGCGCGGCCCACGGCACGGAGATCTTCGCGAAGGTGGGAACCATCGGCGCTCAGTTCCTCAAGATCGGTGTGGGGGGAAGAGGGGTCGCGATGGGCGAGTCGTTCGTCGCGATCGCCGACGACGCCTCGGCGCTTTATTGGAACCCCGCGGGAATCGCGAGGCTCGAGGGGCAGAGCCACGTGTTCTTCTCGCATTCCGCGTGGCCGGCGGACATCGGCCACGAGTTCGCCGGGTATGTCTTCACGTACGGAGGGATCCCCGGGGTGATGGGTGTGAGCCTCAACGTGCTTCAAATGGACCCGATGATCCGCACGACCGAGTATCACCCCGATGGACGGAACCTCGCCGGCTCGCAGGAGCTCGAGCAGTTCGACGCGGGCGACATGGCGATCGGCGTCTCCTATGCGCGCTTCCTCACCGACAAGTTCGCGTTCGGAGGCACGCTGAAGTGGATTCACCAGGGCCTCGAGGACGAGTTCGCCGAGGGGCTGAACTTCGACTTCGGAACGCTCTACAACACCGGCTTCCGAACGGTCACGATCGGCATGACCGTGCAGAACATCGGCCCGACGATGAAGTTCATCGATCAAGAGTTTTCTCCGCCGACGACGTTCAAGCTCGGCGTCGCGATGGACGCGTTTCGGTCGGCGCAACACGCGGTCCTGACGTCCGCCGAGTTCAACCATCCGAGCGACAACAAAGAGCGCGCGAATCTCGGCCTCGAGTACGAATACATCCCGCTGGAGAGGTTCTCCGTCGCTCTCAGGGGCGGCTACATGACCAACCGCGACATCCAGGATTACGCGCTCGGATTCGGCGTGGGATTCCCCACAAGCGCGACCGCGACGGCCGACGTGAACTACTCCTTCATGAACATGAAGGAGTTGGGCGCCACGCATCAGGTCAGCGTCATCCTCAGCTACTAGCCGCGACCCGCGCCGGCGGTCGGACGGGTCGCGTCTTCCTGCGGGAGACCGTCCGGAAGAGGGCGGCGCTGGAGGTGCGGCGTGAGGAAGACGGGAAGACTCGGGCCGGCCACCGGAAGACTCCTTCTCCTGCTCGGGATGGCGCTGTCCGCCGCGTCCGGTGCGAGCGCGGATTCCGACGGCGAGCCGGTGGGTTCCGCGGGGCGCATCCGCTTCGTGGTCGACGCGGTCAGCTTTCCCCGATCGGCCGGAAACACGACCGAGGAGGTCTACCTCCTCCTCTCGAGCAAGGATCTCCGCTTCGAGGACCGCGGGAACGGGACAGCCGATGCCGAGATCCGCGTCCGATTCCACTTCCGGGCCTGGCCGACCGGGGAGACGATCCTTCGCAAAGCGATGACCGCCGTTCTCCCGAAGGAACCGAGCGCGGAGGGGGGGGGCGGTCTCCAGCTTCTCCAACATGCGTTCTCGCTGCCGGAAGGTCCGTATCAGCTCGTGGTGGAAGTGGAGGACCTACGGACGCGCGGCTTCGGTTTCTTCCGGCTCTTCGGGAGGCGTCCAAACATGGGGAAGGCGCTCGCGTACTTCGAGGCCAAGGGGTTTCGCCCGCAAGCTCTCGCGATCTCGGACATCCAGCTCGCGCGAAGCTTGGCGCCGGATGCCGCGAGCGAGTTCGCGAAAGGGAACCTCGAGGTGATCCCGCAGCCGAACCGTCTCTACGGCGCCCTCATGCCCGTCCTCTCGTTCTACTATGAGATCTACGATCTCGGCGACGGGCAGGATCCGGCGGGAGAACCGTACCGCGTGACGCACCGTGTGACCGGCTCGGATGGGGCGGTCGTGCTCGAGGAGAAGGTGGCGCTTCAAGCGGCGCCCGGGGTTTCGCGCTTCCGGCGGAGCGGCACGTTCAACCTTGCAGACCTCGATCCCGGATCGTACGATCTCCAGGTTTCCATCGAGAGCCCTTCACGCGATCTCGTAACGGAAGACGAGCGCCGCTTCCGCGTGATCTGGAAGAGCGAGGACACGGCCGGATGGGAGGCCGAGACGAGCGGCGGGCAGGCATGGAGCTACCGGGGAAGGACCTCCGAGGAGAGCGTGATCGAGGAGATGCGCCCGATTCTCGGGCAGGGAGATCTTCAGAGGTTGGAGGGGATGGCACCCGAGGAGAGGAGGGCGTGGATCGAGCAGTACTGGAAGGCGAGGGATCCGACGCCCGGCACGGAACTGAACGAGCTCCGGGAGGAACACTATCAGCGGATTCGGACGGCGAACGTGCGATACGGAGCTCTTCTTCTCAAGGGGATGGAAACGGATCGAGGCCGCATCTACATTCGTTACGGCGAACCGGACGAGATCCGAATCGGGTTCGCCGATCAATCGTTCGTTCCCGGATCGTCCACGAGACCCGGATCGATGGGTCAGATCGGCGAGGTCGGGCGGTCGCGCGGGGGCTACAATGTAGAAGAAAAAGAGTACGAGGTCTGGACGTACAACGAAAGAGGGCGCATCCTTGGAGATCGTGGGAAGGTGGCCGGCGGGCTCGGCCTCCGGTTTGTCTTCGCCGACCTGGAGGGCTACGGGAACTACCGTCTGGTGGAAAGCTCGGAAGAGGGGGAATACTGACAAAACGGTTGACAAGGCGCATGGACGTGGGTAGAGTCTAACTCTTGAATTTGAGCGAGGTTGTCAACCGGAGCGGGATTCCGCCCCGCGCCGGTTCCCTCTCGAGCTTCGCATCGAGAAGAGATCAAGGACCGGAAATCGGAGGAGTGCTTCGATGACATCGATCGGCAGGAAGACGGGTGTTTGGGCTCTGATGGGAGCGCTTCTCGGGGTTCTCCTCATCGCGGCGCCTCTCAGCGCGCAGGAGGATCTCGGGGCGGCGGAGGAGGAGCCGGGCGTCGCAAGCGAGGCGGAAACGGCGGTCGAGGAACCGGCCGCTTCAACGGAGGAGCTCGCGAGCGGCGCGGGCTTCGCGGACGTCGAGGAAGAGACCGGCTTCTTCGGGCGCCTCGCGAAGAGCGGGCTCGTGCAGCTCTTTGATCAGGGCGGAAACTTCATGTGGCCGCTTCTCGCCTGCTCGATCATCGGTCTGGCGGTTCTCATCGAGAGGCTCGTCACCCTCTTCCGCGCGAAGGTGAACGTGCGAAACCTGATCGGCCGAGTGGTCGAGGCGCTCAACAAGGACGGGATCGAGGGAGCGATGCGCGTGTGCGAGGAGACGCGGGGGCCGATCGCCGCGATTCTCCACGCCGGGCTTCTGAGAGCCCGGCAGGGGCGCGTGGAGATCGAGAAAGCGATCGAGACGGCGGGCGCCATCGAGATGAGCTTCTTGGAGCGCGGGCTGATCGTGCTCTCCTCGATCGTGACGATCGCCCCGCTGCTCGGCTTCCTCGGGACGGTGTCCGGGATGATCCGCGCGTTCAACGACATCGCGGCGGCGGAGCAGGTGAACGCGAAGATCGTCGCGAGCGGTATCTCCGAGGCGCTGATCACGACGGCTGCGGGGCTCATCATCGCGATCCCGTGCCAGGCGGCGTACAACTTCTTCGTCGCCCAAATCGATCGTTTCGTGATCGAGATGGAAGAAGCCGCCTCGGAGGTCATGGAGAGCCTGGGCACGCTGGAAGGCAAGTAACATGAAGATTCGGAAGAGGGCAAAAGGGGAGCCGGAAATCCCGAACGCGTCGATGTCCGACGTGGCCTTTCTCCTGCTGATCTTCTTCCTCGTCACGACGATCTTCAACGTGGAGAAGGGCCTCGACATCGTGCTCCCGAACCTCGGGACGAGCCCGAAGCGGATCGCGAAGCAGAACCTGTGCGAGATCAGGATCGCCGCTTCCGGACGGGTGACGGTCGACGGGGTCGAGACGGCGGTGCGGGGGCTCGAGGACGTGATTCGGAGGAGGCTGATCGAAAACGACAAGACGATCTGCGTGATCGAGACCCACCCCGGATCCTACTACGGGATCATGGTGGACGTGCTCGACGAGCTGAAGCTCGCCGAGGCGACGAAGATCACGCTTCGCACGGGCGGAGGCGGATAGACGATGGCGAGGAAAGAGAAGTTCAAGAGAGGCGCAAGGAAGACCGCCCCCATTCCGACGGCCTCGATGGCGGACATCGCGTTTCTTCTTCTCGTCTTCTTCATGACGACGACGATCTTCCGCATGGAGGACGGCCTTCCGGTCGAGCTTCCGAAGGCGGCCGCGACGGAGCAGTTTCCACGCGAGAAGCTCGCCCACATTTGGGTCGACGCGAGGGGACAGATCTCGATCAACGACAAGCTGGTGGACGTTCGCTCCATCCAGTCGCTCATCTTGAGAAGGCTCCAGCTGAACCCGGCGCTCGTCGTCGCGTTCAACGCCGACAAGAGGGTCTCCTACAAGATCATGTCGGACGTGATGGAGGAGCTGAAGCAGGTGAACGCAACCAAGGTGAGCTTCAACGCCGACTACGAGCCGAGGAGGTAGGCGATGGCGCGCCTTGTCGCCACGGAAAACGTCAAGTTCAAGCTCGGCTTTCGGAAGTACTTCGACCTTGCGCTCATCGCCGCCGTGCTTCTTCACATGATCGGGTTCGTGTGGACGCCCGAGGTCAACGTGGAGGCGTACGTGACCGAGAAGGAGGAGGAGATCGTCGTCCTTGAGGTTCCCGAGGAGGTCGAGGTTCCTCTTCCCCCGGTGGAAGCGATCCGTCCCTCGATCCCGCTCGCGGCCGAGCTCACCGAGGTCCTTGCGTCGGACGAGGCGGACCCGGAAGAGACGATCCAGGACACCGAAGTGAACGTCAAGAACCCGACCGCGGCGCGCCTGAACTACGTCGATCCGGGCGAGATGGGCGGTGGAGACGCGGAGTTCCTCACGTACAGCGACCCGCCGATGGAAAAGCGAATTTTCCGCCCGGACTACCCGGCGCTCGCGCGCCAAGCCGGAATCGAGGGGACCGTCGTTGCGAAGGTCTACATCGACGAGAAGGGGCGCGTGATCCGGGTGGAGATCGTGCAGTCGCCGGCGGAGATCTTCAACGAGCCGGTGAAGCAGGCCTTGTTCAAGAGCGAGTTCTATCCGGCGAAGCAGCGGGACATCCCGGTGAAGAGCCGGATCCTCGTTCCGTTCGAGTTCTACATCCGGTCCGGCCAGCGCTGATCCGGAGTCGCGTCCGTCGAGGGGAAGCGCGCCGGCCGGGTACCGGCGGAGCTCCGTGACGATGAGCGGAAGCAGCGAGGTCGAGCGGCCCTCACCCGACGGGCGCCCCGGCTTCTGGAACGATTGCCTGGCCCTCTGGTTCTCGCCGGCGGGCCTCTTTTCTTCGATCGCGGAAAGGCCGCGGTGGCGCGCGGCGCTCGTCCTTCTTCTCGTCCTCGTCACGCTCTCCACGTTCGTCACGCTCGACCCCCTCCTGGAGACGATGCAGAGCCGGGGGGCGGCGGAGATCCGCGAGCGGGGCGGAAGCGCCGAGGCGCTGGAGATCCTCCGCGGCCGGACGGTGCGCCTCGGTCTCGTTGTCACGGCACCGCTCCTCTTCCTTCTCGCCCTCGCCGCTCACGCGGGGGGCGCGTATCTCGTGCTCGCGGCGACGGGGGGGTTGGGCGTTGAACGGCCGTTCACGCGGCTCTTCCAGGTCGCGACATGGGGGAGGATGGTGCAGGTTCCTCGGCTGCTTCTCTGGGTGCCGCTCGTCCTGGCGAAAGGGAGCGGGGAGGTCTACTTCGGGCCGGCCGCGCTCGCCGCCGGTGAAGGCCGCTCGGCGCTCTTCGCGGTACTCGTCGCGCTCGACCTCTTCTCGATCTGGTTTCTCGTGCTCTACGCTCTCGGGATCAAGATCGTTCTCCGCGTCTCGGGGCTCCGCGCAGCCGTCGCCGCGGTTCTCCCGTGGGCGATCGGGCAGGCGATCCAGATCGCGACCGCGCATCTCTGACCTAGTGCCCTCGGCCTGGACTCAGGGAACGAAAGCGCCTACTCTCGCGTAGGGTGAATCGTAGGTCGGCGGCGCTTCGCCGGAGCGCCGCGGGAAGACGCCCCCTCGACAAGGAGTCTCGCATGAAGCGTGGTGTCGTTCTCCTCGCCGCATCGGCCGTGTTCGTTCTCGCGGTCTCCGTCCCGAGCGCCGACGGAACCCCCTCCACCGCCGAGCGCGCGGCCGAGGCAATCCGAGGCGGAGTTCCGCTCGGCGTGGATCGATGCGTTGAGATCGCGCTCGACCTGAACCCGTCCCTTCGTTCGAGCCGGGAGAGCACCCGAGCGACGGAGCGGGCCGTCCTCGAGGCCTATGCCGCCTTCTTTCCTCGGGTGGACGGAGGTTACGACGGATCACGGACGAAGATCGGCTACTCCGAGTTTCAGCTCGCGGGAACGCGGGAGTTCGACAACCATGCCCTAGGGATCTACTTGAACCAAACCCTCTTCTCCTTCTCGGGCGTGAAATCGATCCATCGCGCGCGGAACAGCCGGGAAGCGGGCCGTGCGGGCTTCGATGCGGACCGTCAAGGGCTCATCTACGAGGTCCGGGCGGCATGCCACGGGCTTCTCATGACGGTCGATCTCCTCGAGGTGGCGCGCGAGAACCTTCGGGTGGGGGAGGAGCAGCTCAAGCTCGCGGAGAAGCGGAAGGAGGTGGGAGCGGGCGTCACCGCCGACGTGCTCAAGGCGAGCGCGCAGGTGGAAGCGAACCGGCTGGACGTGATCACCGCGGAGAAGAACCTTGCGACGGCGCGCGCGGAGCTTCTCGCTTTTCTCGGCATGGATGTCACCCTTCCGATCGAGGTCGAGCCTCCGAAGGAGATCCGCACAGAGGTTCCGCGATTCGACGAGAGCATGCGCGCGGCGGAGGAGAACCGGCCCGACCTTCGCGAGATGAAGTACGCGGCGCGCGCGAGCGAGGACGGCGCCGGAGCGGCGTGGGGCGAGTATGTCCCGTCTCTCGGGGGGAGCTTCTCCTACGGTTGGAGGGACACGATGCTGAGCGGGGACATCTTCGACGAAACGCGGAACACGTGGACCGCGAGGATCAGCCTGGACGTCCCTCTCTTCAACGTTGGGGCCGCCTCGCGCGTGCGTCAAGAGAAGGCGCGGGCGGCGGCGGCCCGCCACGGCCTTGAGGCGACCCGGAAAGGGATCGAGCTCGAGATCCAAGAGGCGATCCTCTCGATCGAGGAGGGACTGAAGAAGATGGAAGCCGCGGCGCGCACGGTCGCGGCCGCCGAAGAGGACCTCCGCGTGTCGCGGGGGAAGTACGAGCACGGTCTCGTTCCGATTCTGGATCTCATCGAGGCGCAGGCCGCTCTTCGGGAAGCGCGCGCCGCAGAGGTCGAGGCGACCTACGACCACATGACCGCGCGCGCGGCGTGGGAGAAAGCAGTGGGGGCGATTCGCTGAGATGCCGAGCGCCAACGGATACTTGATCGAGACGCAGGATCTCTCGAAGACCTACCGGCTCGGGAAGCTCGATGTCCCCGCGCTTCGCGGCGTCACCTTCCAGGTCCGGCGCAACGCATACATCGCGATCATGGGTCCCTCCGGTTCGGGGAAATCGACGCTCCTGAACCTTCTCGGGTGCCTCGACACGCCCACCGCGGGCGAGTACCGGTTGGATGGGGTCGAGGTCTCCGGGTTCTCCGAAGAGGAGCTCGCGGCGATCCGCAACCGGAAGATCGGGTTCGTCTTTCAAACCTTCAACCTTCTTCCGCGCGCGAACGCGTTCCAGAACGTGGAGCTCCCCCTGATCTACGCCGGGGTCGGCAAGCAGGAACGCCGCGCCAGGGCCGGCGAAGCGATCCGAGCAGTGGGCCTCCTCGATCGGGCGCGCCACCGGCCGAACGAGCTCTCCGGGGGCGAGCGGCAACGCGTCGCGATCGCGCGCGCTCTCGTGAACCGGCCGTCCCTCATCCTTGCCGACGAGCCGACCGGAAACCTGGACAGCGCGACCGGCGAGGAGATCCTCGCGATCTTCGATTCGATCCGAAAGGCGGGGAACACGATCCTCCTCGTGACGCACGAAGAGGAGATCGCGCGTAGGACGGATCGGATCATCCGCTTGCTCGACGGCAGGATCGCCGACGACCGTTCGCCCTAGCGCCGGCCGCAATCGGAGGAGCCCTTGAACGAGAACGAGCTTCTTCTTCGTGTGCGCGAGCGCCTCCGCGAGGCGGCCGCCGCGGCGGACCGCCGGTACGACCGGATGGAGCTTTCCGCGCGGGCGGAGGGGGGCGCGGTCGTCCTCGAGGGGTACGCGACCTCCGAGAACCTCGTCTGGAGCCTTCGAAACCTTCTCGAGAAAGAAGGGATTCTGGCCGACGATCGCGCGGTCGAGCGCCTCGATCGCTCCTCCGCGGTCCGGGTGCTCATCGCGATCTCGGCCGTCGCTCATCTTCGCGACGAGCCGGATCCGCGCTCGGGACTCTTGACGCAAGTCGTGCTCGGCGAGGAAGTGGACGGGCTCTTGGAGAAGGGGAAGTGGGTGCTCGTCCGCACCCGGGACGGGTACCTCGGCTGGTGCAGCCGGAACACGCTCGCCGCGCCGTGCGAGGAGGTGCGGGCTCTCCGCGCGAGCCGTCCGGTTCTCCGCGTGACCGCGCGCGAGTCGCTCCTCCGCGAGTCGCCTCGCGAGGACGCTTCCCCGGCGCGCGAGGCGGTGTTCGATTCGCGTCTTATCAGTTTAACCATGAATGATAAGTGGGTCGAGACGCTTCTCGCCGACGGCGCGAGGGGATGGCTTCCCGCGGAAGCGGTCGTTCGGGAGGACGCGATCCCGAGCGCCCCGTCCCCCGCGACCGTCGTGGAGGCCGCGCGGCGGATGATCGGCGCCCCCTATCTCTGGGGGGGCACCTCGCCCAAGGGCTTCGACTGCTCGGGGCTCGTGCATCGTGTGTTCGGGCACTTCGGCGTGTCGCTGCCGCGGGACGTGGATCGGATGATGGCCTCGCTCGGGGAGACGTGGGTCGGGCGAGACCCGGCGGAAGGCGATCTCCTCTTTTTCGGGGAGGACCGTCCCACGCACGTGGCGATCTCGCTCGGCGGCAAGGACTTCTTGCATGCGTCCGGCTGGGTGCGAATCGAGTCGCTGGAACGCGCCTCTCTGGCCTACCGGGCGGATCTGGACGCCGCGTGGATCGGGGCGGGGCGCGTTCTCGGGAGGAGGGAGCGAGCGCCGACCCTCCGCCGGGGGGAGTCCTGACCGCCGCTGGATCGCGGGCGGTCTGGGGCGGGCTTTCCGCTCGAGGGAGGTATCGTGGGAGCCCTTCTCCGCTTTCTCTTCTATCTCTTCCTCTTCTATGGGGCGGCGCGGCTCCTCGGGGCCCTCTTCCGCCCGAAGCCCCCGGAGAGGGGCGCGGAGAGGGCCGGGACTCGTTCTCCGAACCCGCTCAACGGGGAGCAGATCGAGGATGCCGAATGGGAGGAGATCGACAAGTAGGAAGGGATTCCTGTTGACGCCCCTCGCGGATCGAGACTATAGTGGGATCCCGAATCGGGGGAATCGTATGCGCCATCGAAAGAGAAGCTCACGCGGGATCGTTCTGCTCGACCTGGCCGTCGTGGCCGCCCTTCTCGTTCTCGTCGTGTTCATTCAGGTCGCCGTCTACCACCGGAACGCGGAGATCCGACGGGAGCAGGACTCCCGAAAACGGATGAAGTGGATCGCGAAGGCGCAGGAACTCTACTTCACGGAGAACGCGCGCTACGCGTCGCGGTTCCGCCAGCTCACGCCTTACGTGCGGGACGTGGACACGTTCGTTTGCCCGGTCACCGGCGAGCTCTTCTCCCTCTGGATCGACGATCTCGGCCGATACCAGCTGGAGAGCCCCGCCGGACACGGGTCGATCCTCTCCGGCGAGCCGGACTGGGAGTAGGGAAAGCCCGGGCGGCTACTTCTTTCCCTTCCAATGTTTGAGCTCGATCTCTCTCAGGATTTGGTCGATCTGCTCGCGCACCTTCGTCTCGGCGCTCGGCTCGAACAGGACCTTCTGAATCCGGCCGTGGGTGTCCTTCTTGGCGTAGCGGATCGCCTTGAGAACCTCGATCGGAGCCAGGATATCCCGCGAGACCCGAACCTCGATCGATTCGCCGTCCACGTTCTTCTCGGGGCTGTTGAAGGGGGACATGCCGAGGGCCCAGCCGTGGGCAAGCATCCCGCAAAGGGCGATGCGGAGGCGGTTCCAGCCCTCTTCGGTGGAGAGGTCCAGGTTCCCCTTCAACCGCTGGAGGAGCCCATCTACGACCGGCGCCATCCGATCCACGATCTCCGGTTCCAGTCGAAGTTTGGCGAGGTTGACGAACATCTGATGAATGATGTCGTTGGTGGCCGTCATTGATTGTCTCCTTCGCTCGAGGCGCTCAGGCTGATTATCGGACGAAACCCCCTCCCGGTTAACGCCTTTTCTGTTGACCTGATCTCGGCGGCCCGCCTACAGTTAGGCGCCGAGCGGGAGGGCGCGACTTGGGCTTGGTCAACATGAGGTGCGTGTCTCGGATGTCCCCATCGTGCCGTCTCGCCCCAGGGGCTCTTCCCGTCCTGCTTTCTCTCCTTCTTCTGGGCGCGCGCCCGTGCGCGGGCGGGCCTCCTGAATCGTCGTATCTCACGAACGTGGAGCTTATGCAGCTTGTCGCGCGAGGCGCGGTCGCGAAGGCGCTCGACGGTTTCGTGTATGCGGAGAACGAGGCGCTCCGCATTCAAGGGGGCGACCCGACCGAAGCCGACTGGATCGTCGAGAACGAGATCGTATCGGCCCTCTCCGCCGCCGGAGTGCGCGTCCGTGTCGGCGAGCTGAGGAAGCCGCCGGCCTTGGCGGCCGCGGCGGGCAAACCGGGCCAGGAATCGAAGAAACTGGACCTGTCGTTCCCCGTGGACGTCCCTCCCGTTCTCCTATCGGGGGAAGGAGTCGCGTACCCGGGCGAAGCGTGCGAGAGAGGCCTCGAGGGGGAGGTGACCCTGGGCCTCATCTTGAACGAGCAGGGCTCCGTTGCGAATGTGGTCGTGGAGGAGAGCACGGGAGAGCCTTTCGAGAGCGCGGCGACGAGCGCGGTCCAGGGCTACCGGTTCAAACCGGGGGAGCGCGCGGGGGCAGCCGCCCCATCCAAGGCGGTGCTCCGCTTCCGATTCCCGGCGCTCGAAGAAGGGTGCGAGAGCGCGCGTGTCGTGGGAGAGCCTCCATCGTCGGGCGAGGCGACGGCCTCGAAGGGCGCGGCGCCGAGCGAGGGGGAGGAGGAGACCGCTCCTCGGCCCACGGTCCCCGAGGGGGCGACGGTGCTCACGTTTCGCGTCTCCGAGATGGAGATGCGCTATCCGGACGTGGGCAGGCGCTTCTGGATAGGCCCGAAAAGGGTGGAGCGCTTCGCGCGCATGCGCCTCGATCTCCGGCTCCAAAAAGGGAGCGACGTGATCTGGTCGGATTCCGCCGAGCACTACGCGGCCGACCGCGTTCCCTACGGCGCGCTCCGCTACCTCGAGAGCGCTCAATACTCCTTCGCGAAACCGGAGATCGCTCCCGGCGGAGCCTCCCGACTCGTCGAGCCCCTGGTCGTTGCCGGCGTGATCGGCGGCCTCGTTCTGCTCTTCTACGCGAACCAGACAGGCAACTGACCGAACCTCGGTGGAAAGGCACGGCCGTGCCGCGAGCGTTCCTTCGATCGGTTCTCGTCTACGCGCTCCTTTGCTCGGCGTGCGGGACGGGCGAGCTGCTTCCCGAGGGCTCGCCGGAAGAGCGCTTCGCGCGCGCCGACGGCTATCTCGCACGGGGGAAAGAACAGAAGTCGCTCGAGGCGTATCGGGAGCTCGGCCGGATCTACACCGGGACCGAGTGGGAGGAACGGGCGCGCCTCGGAATCGCCCGATCCTACCGTTCGATGAAGGAGCATCCGGCCGCGATTCAGGAATACGAAGCCTTCATCCGCCGGTACCCTCGCTCGCAGTGGGTCGACGACGCCGACTTCGAGATCGGTCTTTGCTACGCGGACCAGAGGAAGAAGCCGGAGCTCGATCAGGAGATGAACCTGAAGGCGCTGGCGCAGTTCAACGACTTTCTGGCCGAGCACCCGACGAGCGAGCTCGTGCCGCGCGCGCGGGACGAGGTGAAGATGGCGCGGACGAACCTCGCGCGGAAGGCGCTGGAGAACGGCGCGACCTACGTCAAGATCCGCCGCTACGAGGCGGCGCGCTTCTACTTCCGTCTCGTGGCCGGCGAGTACGCGGACACCGACCTCGCGCCCGAGGCTCTCTACGAGATCGCGCGCACGTACGAACGCGAGAAGATGCCGGAGGAGGCGGCCGAGGCGTTCGAGGAGCTTCGAACCCGATATCCCGACTCCCCCTGGTGCGCCCGCCTCGAGCGGTCGTTCGGAGGAACCGGCGCGAAGGGGGACGGAGGGACGTGAGCGGAGACGTGGTGATCTTCGGGGGAACCTTCGATCCGATCCACGTCGGACATCTGATCCTCGCCGAGTGCGCGGCGGACGCGCTCGGGGCGCGGGATGTGCTCTTCGTACCGGCAGGCCGCCCGCCCCACAAGGGGGCCGAGGCCCTTTCGAGCGCGCGCGACCGCGAGGAGATGGTGCGGCTCGCTCTCGAGGGGAACGATCGCTTCGCCCTCTCTCGGACGGAGATCGAGCGGGAGGGGCGCTCCTTCGCGATCGACACGATCCGCGAGATCGCGCGCGCGAAAGGTGGCCGGCGGCCGTACTACTTCATCGGCGCGGACAGCCTCGTGGATCTCCCCGGATGGAGGAGCCCGGAGGCGATCCTCGAGGAGGCGGAGGTCGTGGTCGCCCCGCGGCCCGGCTTCGATCTTCGCTCGGTTTCCGGGCTCGTCGATCGCGTGCGGATCCTCGAGGCGCCGCGGATCGAGATCTCGTCCACTCTCATCCGCCGGCGCGTGCGCGCGGGGGAGTCGATCCGCTACCTGGTGCCTGAGAGCGTGCGGGCCTATATTCTCCGCGGGAACCTTTATCGGGACGCGGAGGCGGGCTGAGACGATGGCGCGCAACAAGTCGATCTTCACGGAGATCATCGTGAACGCGAGCCCGGGCGAGACGCGGGTCGCGATCCTCGAGAACCACTCGCTGGTCGAGTTTCTCGCGGAGCGAGCGGACGCCGCGCGCCAAGTCGGGGACATCTTCAAGGGGCGCGTCAACGCCGTTCTTCCCGGCATGCAGGCGGCGTTCATCGACATCGGGCTCGAGAAGACCGCGTTCCTTCACGTCTCGGACATGGTGATGCCCGATGCCGAGATTATGGAGGGGATCGACGAGGAGAGCGAGCGCGCGGGGCCGGCCGCGAGGAAGGTCCCGCGCGGCGTCTCGATCGAGGGCCTCCTCAAGAAGGGCCAGGAGATCATGGTGCAGGTGACGAAGGAACCGATCGGGACGAAGGGCCCGCGCGTCACCACGCAGCTTTCGATCGCCGGCCGCTTCCTCGTCCTCATGCCCGGCATCCCCCAGGTCGGGGTGTCGCGCAAGATCGAGAATCGCGAGGATCGCGCGCGTCTCCGCGAGACTGTGCAAGGGGTTCTCCCGGCCGGAATGGGGGCGATCGTGAGGACCGTGGCGGAGGGGAAGCAGAAGCGCCATTTCGCCTCGGACGTCCGCTATCTCACGCGGCTCTGGAAGCAGATTCAGGAGTCTTTCGAGCGGATGCCGTGCCCTTCGCTTCTCCACAAGGAGGTCGGGCTCACGATCGGACTCCTTCGGGATCTCTTCAGCGAGGACGTGGACCGGCTCATCATCGACTCGAAGAAGGAACACAAGCAGATCCTCACGTATCTGCAATCGACCGCGCCCGAACTCCGGGATCGCGTTCACCTCTATAAGGAAGACACTCCGATTTTCGATGCCTATGAGATCGAGAACGAAATCGAAAAGACGCTCTCGTCGAAGATCTGGCTGAAGCAGGGGGGATACATCGTTCTCGAGCAGGCGGAGGCTCTGGTCGCGATCGACGTGAACACCGGCCGTTACACGGGCGAGAAGGATCAGGAGGAGACGATCGTCCGCACGAACCTGGAGGCGGCGAAGGAGATCGCCCGGCAGCTGCGGCTCCGGGACATCGGCGGCATCCTCGTGATCGACTTCATCGACATGGAGAAGGAAGCGAACCGGGACAAGGTGCTCGAAACGCTCCGGGAGGCCCTGAAACGGGACCGCTCGCGGACGAAGACGTTCCGCGTGAGCGAGCTCGGGCTCGTCGAGATGACCCGGCAGCGCGTGCGGCCGAGCCTGCTCCACTACTTCAGCGCCCCCTGCCCTCACTGCGGGGGGACGGGGAAGCGCCTCTCCCTGGCGACGCTCGCCGGAAAGGTCGAGAGGCTCCTCAGGCGCGTCTCGAGCTACTGCGACGAGAAGAAGGTCGTGGTCAAGCTGAACCCGGAGCTCGCCGTGACCTTCTTGGAGGGGGGCGGGGGACGGCTCGAGGAGATCGAAAAGCGCTACCGCTTGAGCGTCGAGGTGGAGGACGATTCCAGCCTCTCGCGCGAGGAGGTCCGGATCTTCGGGAAGCGCTCGGGGAAGGAGCTGACCGACCAGGTCGTCTTCTGATCGCGGGGCGGGGCGGGCGCAGCGGGGGAGACCCTCGTTGTTTTTTTGTGTCCTTCCCGCGCTTGACAAGATGCGCGCGGGGGTGATATGAATCAACAGGTCATTTTCCGCCCGATCCGGACGGGAAGCCCCTCGTGGGCTCCCCGGCCGAGAAGGGAACGAGAGGGGAAGAGGTTTTGTTCGCAATCGTCGAAAGCGGGGGATGTCAGTTTCGTGTGGAGCCGGGGAGCGTGATCGAGGTTCCCCTTCTTCAGGCCGAGCCGGGGGAGAAGGTGCGGCTCGGACGAGTCCTTCTCCTGGAGGTCGAGGACGGGTCGCGCACCGTGGGGAACCCGGTCGTCGAGAACGCCTCGGCGGAGGCCGAGGTCCTCGGCCACGGCCGCGGGGAGAAGGTCCTCGCGCAGAAGTTCAAACGCCGCAAGGGGTATCGTAAGCTCCTCGGGCAGCGGGCCCGGCACACGAAGCTCCGGGTCCTTTCGATCGAGAGGTAGAGAGAAAACAAGCGCCGCCGGCATCGGTCCGCGCGTTCGGGCGGCCGGCCGGAGCGGAGGCAGAGGATCGTTCGATGGCTCATAAGAAAGGCGTGGGAAGCTCCCGAAACGGGCGCGACAGCCAGGCGAAACGGCTCGGCGTGAAGCGCTTCAGCGGAGAGCGCGTCCTCGGGGGCGAGATTCTGGTTCGGCAGCGCGGGACGTGCATCTACCCGGGCCGCAACGTCGGTTGCGGGGGAGACCACACGCTGTTCGCGAAGGTCGGCGGCATCGTGGAATACGTCCGGAAGGGACGCGACCGGAAGATCGTGAACGTTCTCGTCCCGGAGCCGGCCGAGTAGGGGGGGGATGTTCCGACCGCCCGGTGTTCGGCCCGCTGCGGCTCGTTCTTGGAGAGGGGATCCGTATCCCCTCTCTCTCTTTTGGGGGTGAGCGGCATGGGGGGAACTGGGGAGCGAATCGCGGCGATCGTTCCCGCCCGCATCGGGTCGACCCGGCTTCCGCGGAAGCCCCTCCAGCGGATCGGAGGACGCGAGATCGTCCTTCTCGTGTGCGATGCGGCCGCGGGAGCGCGCCTGGTCGGCGAGGTCGTCGTGGCGACCGACGATGAGGAGATCGCCGCCTGCGCCCGGGGCGGCGGATACCGGGCGGTGATGACCTCGCCGGAGCACGCGACAGGGACCGATCGGGTGGCGGAGGCCGCGCGCTCGATCGAAGCCGACGTGGTGGTGAACGTGCAGGGAGACGAGCCGTTTCTTCCGCCGACCGCGCTCGATCTCGTTCTCGAGCCGATGGTCGGGAACCCGCGCGTCGCGATGCGGACGCTCGTCGTTCCTCTTGAGGGGGAGGCGGATCTCGCGGATCCGAACACGGTGAAGGTGATCGCGAGCCGATCGGGAAGAGCGCTCTACTTCTCGCGCGCGCCGATCCCGCACGCGTGGAAGCCCGGGCCGATCGAACGCTGGAAGCACGTCGGGGTCTACGCGTTCCGGCGCGACGTCCTCTTCCGATTCGTGGATCTCCCGCGCACCGACCTGGAGAAGAAGGAGGGGCTCGAACAGCTTCGAGCCCTCGACCACGACATCCCGATCGAGGTCGCTTTCTGGCCGCGAGCGTTCCACGGGGTGGAAACCCCGGAGGACTTGGAGCGTGCCCGCGCGCTCGTCGCGGCCTCGCCGGGGACCGGACCGAACCGCGACGGAAGAGGAGAGAAGACCGCATGACCCGCTACGTCTTCGTGACCGGCGGCGTGGTCTCCTCGCTTGGGAAGGGGATCGTCGCCGCCTCGCTCGGCATGCTGCTCAAGGCGCGGGGGCTCCGCGTCACCCTCCTCAAGCTCGATCCGTATATCAACGTCGATCCGGGCACGATGAACCCGTTTCAGCACGGGGAGGTTTTCGTGACCGACGACGGGGCGGAGACCGACCTCGATCTCGGGCACTACGAGCGCTTCACGGGGGAGAGCCTCGGCCGGCACAACAACGCCACGACCGGGCAGATCTACGACACCGTGATCTCCCGCGAGAGAAGAGGGGAGTACCTCGGCGTCACCGTGCAGGTCATTCCCCACATCACGAACGAGATCAAGCGCCGCATCGTCGATCTCGGGAGGCGCACATCGGCGGACGTGGTCATCACCGAGATCGGCGGGACCGTCGGCGACATCGAGAGCCTTCCGTTCCTCGAGGCGATCCGCCAGCTCCGCCTCGAATGCGGGCGCGAGGCGACCCTCTTCATGCATGTCACGCTCCTCCCCTATCTCACGACGTCGCAAGAAATGAAGACGAAGCCGACCCAGCACAGCGTCAAGGAGCTCCGCGAGATCGGCATTCAGGCGGACGTCCTCGTTTGCCGCACGAACCAACCGATCGCGGAGGACGTGCGCGCGAAGATCGCGCTCTTCTGCAACGTCTCCGAGAAGAACGTGATCGAGGCGAGGGACGCCTCCTCGATCTACGAGGTCCCTCTCGCGCTCAATCGGGGGGGCCTTGACCGGCTCGTCGTCGAGCAGTTCGGGCTCTCGCTCCCCGCGCCGGAGATCGAGGAATGGCGGCGGATGGTGGAACGGGTCCATTCCCCCTCGACCGTCGTGCGGATCGCGGTGTGCGGAAAGTACGTGCATCTCGTCGATGCGTACAAGTCGGTCCACGAGGCGCTCGTCCACGCGGGGATCGCGAACGACGTCCGCGTGAAGAGCGTGTGGGTCGACTCGGAGAAGCTCGGGGATGATCAGGAGCGTGCGGTGCTCGAGGAGTGCGACGGGATTCTCGTCCCGGGCGGGTTCGGGATTCGCGGGATGGAGGGGAAGGTTGCGGCGGTCCGCTTCGCGCGCACGAGAGGCGTCCCGTAC
This sequence comes from Candidatus Eisenbacteria bacterium, assembly GCA_016867715.1. Taxonomy (NCBI): domain Bacteria; phylum Candidatus Eiseniibacteriota; species Candidatus Eiseniibacteriota bacterium. Next base: position 57,098 of record VGIW01000003.1, read on the forward strand.
CTCGGGCTCTGTCTCGGTCTCCAGGTCGCCGTGATCGAGTTCGCCCGGCACGTGTGCGGGCTCTCCGGCGCGACGAGCGGCGAGTTCGACTCGAACGCCGAACATCGGGTCATCGATCTTCTTCCGGAGCAGCGGATGGTTGAGAACTTGGGGGCGACGATGAGGCTCGGCGCCAGCGAGGTTCTTCTCGCGCCGGGAAGCCGGGCGCGGGCGCTCTATGGGCGCGAGACGATTCACGAGCGCCACAGGCACCGCTACGAGGTGAACAACGAATACCGGGATCTGCTTCAGTCGAAGGGGCTCCTCGTGAGCGGGAGGAGCGCCGATCGGGACCTCGTGGAGATCGTCGAGATCCCCGGCCATCCGTTCTTCGTCGCCTCTCAGTTCCACCCGGAGTTCCGCTCGAGGCCGCTCGCGCCCGCTCCCCTCTTCGCCGGGTTCGTCCGCGCCGCGAGAGAACGGGCCGAGGCGCCGGCCGAGGCGAAGGGAGGAGAGAGATGAGCGCGCCGCGCATCGTGGAGATCGGGGGCGCCCGTTTTGGCGCGGAGGGGAAGCTCGCCCTCATCGCCGGACCGTGCGTGATCGAGTCGGAAGAGCTGACGCTTCGAACCGCGGAGGCGATCCGCCGGATCGCGGAGAAGCTCGGCGTTCCCTTCGTGTTCAAATCTTCGTACCGAAAGGATAACCGTTCCTCGGTCGAGTTTTTCGAGGGGCCCGGCCTCGAGGCGGGACTCGCGGTTCTCGATCGTGTGAAGAGAGAGGTCGGCGTCCCCGTTCTGTCGGATGTCCATACGCCGGCGCAGGCCGCGCCCGCAGCGGAGGTTCTCGACGCCCTCCAGATCCCCGCCTATCTCTCGCAGCAGACGGAGCTCCTTCTCGCGGCCGCGCGGACGGGAAAGGCGATCAACATCAAGAAGGGGCAGTTCGTCGCGCCGGAGGATCTGATCCATTCGGTGCGGAAGGTGGAGTCTGCGGGGAACCGGAACATCCTCCTCACGGAGCGAGGATCCTGCTTCGGATACCGGACTCTCGTTGTCGACATGCGCTCGCTCGCGGTGCTCCGCGGGCACGGGTACCCGGCCGTGTTCGACGTCACCCACTCGGTGCGCGTCTACGGGAAGCCGAGCGCGGACCCGGCCGGGGGAACGCCCGAGCACATTCCTCTTCTCGCGCGCGCGGGGGTCGCGGCCGGATGCGACGCGCTCTTTATCGAGACGCATCCGGACCCGAGTCGCGCTCTCTGCGACGCGGCGAGCATGCTCCCTCTCGCGCGCCTGGAGAAACTTCTCGCGCAGCTTCTCCGCGTGCACGAGGCGAGCCGGGCGGAAGACGCATGACCGGGGACGAGGGGCGCTTCGCGATCGAGCGCGCGCGGTCCGTCTTCCGAAGGGAAGCCGAGGCGATCCGCGAGCTCGAGGGAACAATCGGGCCGTCGTTCGCGCGCGCGGTCGAGAGAATCCGGCGGGCGATCGTCCGCCGCGAGGATCCGGCGGGGACGCGGCTCGGGAAGATCGTGGTCACCGGCGTCGGAAAGTCGGGTCTCGTGGCGCGCAAGATCGCGGCGACCTTCAACTCCACCGGTGCGACCGCGTTCTTCCTCCATCCGGTCGAGGCGGTCCACGGGGACCTCGGCGTGATCGAGCGCGAGGACGTCGTCCTCATGGTCTCCCGCTCGGGAGCGAACGAGGAGCTGAAGCGGCTCGTCCCGTCGCTTCGCGTGCTCGGGGTCGGCCTCATCCTCATCACCGCCAAGCCGGACTCGGAGCTCGCGGGCGCGGCCGACGAGGTGCTTCTCATCGGCGACGGGCCGGAAGCGTGCAGCCTGAACCTCGCGCCGACGGCGAGCGCCGTGGCGAGCATCGCGATGGGGGACGCGCTCGCGCTCACGCTCTTCGATCTTCGAGGTCTCAAGAGCGAGGACTTCGCGCGCTTTCATCCGAGCGGGGCGCTGGGGAAGAGGCTTCTTCTTCGCGTGCGCGACATCATGCACACGGGGGACGCGATGCCGCTCGTTCGCGAGGACGCGAACATGAAGGACGCGCTTCTCGAGATCGTGGGGAAGCGCCTCGGTGCGACCGGCGTCGTGGATGCCGCGGGGCTCGTTTCGGGGATCGTGACCGACGGCGATCTCAAGCGAATCTTGCTGAAGAAGCCGGACATCTTCTCGCTCGCGGTCGGGGAGGTGATGACGCGGAGCCCGAAGACGATCGGACCGGATGCTCTCGTCGCCGACGCCCTACGGATCATGCACGCCAACCCGCGAGGGATCATCTCCTGTCTACTGGTCGTGGACGCCCTTTCGAAACCCTTGGGTTTCCTGCACATGTACGATTGCCTCCGGAGCGGCGTGGCCTCGTAACCCGCATTGGCACAACCCTTGCTTGACAGACGCGCTTCGCTCGTCTATGGTGACCGCGGGGAGCGGGATCGACCGCGTGAGGAGCAGCCGAGCAGCGATTGAGGTGGGATGCCGGCGATGCGGTTGAAGGAAGCGATCGCGTTCCAGGGGGTGCGCGCGGCGATCGGCGCCGGGTCGATCCTCCCGCGGTCGGTCGGCGCGCGTCTTTTCGAAGCGGGCGGGGAGCTCGTGCATCTCTTGGAGCGAAACGGTAGGGAGCGGGCGCGGCGAAACCTGGCGCTCGTCTACGGGAACGCAGCGGGAGCGGAGCGAACGGCGCGCCGAGTCTATCGGGATCTTGGGCGAAACGCATACGACCTCGTTCGTCTGGAGAAGCTCGAGGGTGCGGATCTCGAAGCGCTCGTCGAACCTTCGGGTATGAACCATCTGGAGGGAGCGCTCTCCTCGGGACTCGGGGTGATCGGAGTCGCCGGGCATCTCGGAAATTGGGAGCTGATGGCGGCGTACCTCGGACGAAGGGGAGTTCGGCTCACCGCGCTCGCGGCGCGTCTCTTCGATCCGCGGCTCGACGCGTGGCTCGTGCGGATGCGCGCGCGGCACGGGGTGGCGTCGCTCCTCCGTTCGGAGCCCGCGTGTCTCCGGCGCGCGATCCGGGTTCTCAAGGGCGGGGAGATGCTCGGGGTCTTGATGGACCTTCGTTGCCGGCGGGAGGGGATCGTCACCGAATTCCTCGGGCGGCCGGCCCGAACGGAGATCGGGCCGGTGCGCCTGGCGGCGCGAACGGGTTCCCTCCTCGTTCCGATGGGCTGTTGGAGGATCGAGGGAGGGCGGTACCGGGTCGCGATCGAGCGACCGATCGAGCCCCCGTCGTCCCGCGCATCGCGGACGGTTCTGGAGGAGACCGCGACGCAGTGTCTCCGCGTTCTGGAAGGCTTCATTCACGGGGCCCCGACCCAATGGGTCTGGATGCACGACCGATGGACGCTCGAAACATCTTGACCGCGCTTCTCGGGGCGGCGCTTCTCCTCGTTTTTGCGGGGTGCGGGGAGAAGAGCGTCGATCGGCCCGAGGGGACCGAACCCGCTCCTCTCGCGACCCAAGAGACGCGCGTCCGAAATTGGGTCGAATACCGGGAAAACCGGAAAAGCTGGGTCTTTCGAGGCGATGTCGTTCGGCTCTTCGAGGAGCCGAAAAGGGTTGAGTCCGAGGGAGTTGTGGTCGATTTCTATGATAGGGAAGAGATGTACCTCTCCACCCTGACCGCGGAGCGCGGGAGAATCGACCGGAAGACGACCGACATGGAGGTCGAGGGGAACGTCATCGTGACGAACCGGGACGGGGCTCGCCTCGAAACCGAGTGGATCCGCTGGGACAACAAAGAAGAGATCATCTACACGGACGCGTTCGTGACGCTCTCCGAAGGAAGGAAGAGGATCACGGGGTACGGGCTCCGAACCGATCCCGGCCTCCAGAACGCCGAGGTCAAGCGCGACGTCGTCGCGTTCACCGTGGAGGCGCCCGATGAGCGCTGATCCGCGCGGCCCGAAGGGGTGGAGAAGTCTTCGAACGGACGGGCTCGTCAAGGAGTACAAAGGGCGGCGCGTGGTCGGAGGCGTCTCGATCGAGGTCGGCCGCGGCGAGGTCGTCGGCCTTCTCGGTCCGAACGGCGCCGGAAAGACCACGACGTTCTACATGATCGTCGGCATGATCCGGCCGAACGCCGGGAGGATCTATCTCGACGCGGAGGACGTGACGGCGCGGCCGATGTACCAGCGCGCGCGCATGGGGATCGGTTACCTTTCGCAGGAGTCGTCCATCTTCCGGAAGCTGACGGTCGAGGAGAACCTGCTCGCGATCCTCGAAACCCTTCCGCTTTCGAAAGCGGAAAGGCGGCGGAAGGCGGAAGGGCTGATGGAGGAGCTCGGGATCGCGTCGCTCGCGCGCTCGAGGGCGTACACGCTCTCCGGAGGGGAGAGGAGGCGGGCGGAGATCAGCCGGGCGCTGACGACTGATCCGGCCTTCCTCCTTCTGGACGAGCCGTTCGCGGGGATCGACCCGATCGCGGTTCAGGACGTGCAGGAGATCGTCGCGAGCCTGAGGGATCGCGGAATCGGCGTCTTGATCACCGATCACAACGTGCGGGAGACCCTCTCGATCACGAATCGCGCATACATTCTCTATGAGGGGAAGGTCCTCCTTTCGGGGAGCGCGAAGGAGCTTGCGGACAACCCTGAGGCGCGCGAGATCTACCTCGGGGAGAGGTTCCGTCTGTAGGCCCGTCCCGACGGGGGCGAAGAAGGAAGACGTGCCATGGAGATGAAAGCGGGTCTCCAGCTTCGAATGCTGCAGACGCAGAAGCTCGTGATGACCCCCCAGCTCCAGCAGGCGCTGCGGCTTCTGCAGATGCCCACGCTCGAGCTCCAGCTCGTTCTCAAGCAGGAGCTTCTCCAGAACCCGCTGCTCGAGGAGATCGAAGATCTCGTCGAGGAGGAGGAGGAGTCGCTCGAGCGGGAGGCGGACGCGCGCGACGAGGAGGGGAAGGCTCCGGAGCCCGAGGCGGGGACGGCGCCGGACGGGGACGGGCGCGCCGAGATCGACTGGGACGAGTACTTCCACAATCCGCAGGAGTACAGCTACTTTCGGCGGAACGAGGGGGAGTCGAGCGAGGATTACTACGAGCGGGTCCCCTCGACGACCGTTCGCCTCTCCGAGCATCTCTTGTCGCAGCTTCGGATCGCGACCGGCGACGACGATCTTCTCCGCATCGGGGAGTTCCTCGTCGGGAGTCTCGACGAGCGGGGCTACCTCACGATGACCGCGGAGCAGGTGGCGGAGAGCGTGGGCGCCCCGCGGGAGCGCGTGGAGGAAGCCGTCCGTCTCCTTCAGACGCTGGATCCCTCGGGCGTGGGAGCGCGCGACCTCCGCGAGTGCCTGCTTCTCCAGCTCCGGCAGAACGGGAAGGAAGGGACGAACGCGTACCGGATCGTCGACGAGCACTTCGATGCGTTCGTGCAGAACAAGTACCTCGATCTCGCCAAGAGGCTGAAGACTACGCCGCGCGAGATCCAGAACGCGTCCGCCGAGATCGGGAAGCTGAACCCGCGTCCGGGGATCCTCTACTCGGACGAGGAGCCGCGCTACATCGTGCCGGACCTAGTCGTCGATCGGGTGGATGACGAATACGTGGTCTACCTGAACGACGTCCACGTGCCGCGCCTCCGCATCTCGAAGGCGTACGAAAACATGCTCGTCTCGCAGGGAGACGCGGCGGAGGGAGAGGCGCGCGAGTTCATTCGAGAGAAGCTGACCGCGGCCAACCAACTGATCAACACGATCGAGCGTCGCCGCCGCACGATGATCAAGGTGATGAAGGCGATCGTCGAGCACCAGCGCGAGTTCTTCGACCGCGGCATCCGCTTCCTGAAGCCTCTCACGCTCCAGCAGGTCGCGGAGCAGATCAGCGTGCACGAATCGACGGTGAGCCGCGTCACCTCGAGCAAGTATGTCCAAACGCCTCGGGGAGTGTACGAGCTCAAGTTCTTCTTCTCCTCGAGCATCCGGTCGGAGTCGGGCGAGGACGCGTCCGCGAAGCGCGTGAAGGACCGCGTGCGCGAGCTCGTCGAGACCGAGGACCGGAAGAGGCCGCTCAGCGATCAGAAGATCGTCGAGATCCTCAAGAAGGAGGGTCTTCTCATCGCGCGCCGAACGGTCGCGAAGTACCGAGAGCAGATGGGGATTCTGGCCGCCCGCTACCGAAAAGAATTCTGATCGGGGGATCGTGAGAGGGAAAGGAGAGCAGTGATGCAGGTCTCGATCACGGCCCGCCACTTCGATCTGACGGAAGGGCTTCGGAAGCACGCCGAGGAGAAGCTCGAGCGTCTCTCCAAGTACGGGCTCCCGCTGCAGGAAGCCCATGTCGTGCTCGCCGTCGAGAAGCACCGGCACAAGGCCGAGGTGACCGTTCACGGGAACGGGTTCCGCCTGACCGGCGCTTCGGAATCGGACGACATGTACGCGTCCGTCGATCAAGCGGCAGAGAAGCTGGAGACGCAAGTCCAGCGGCGCAAGGGGAAGGTGCTCAGTCGGAAGCAGAAGGGCCATCGCGGGCCGGCCCCTCGCGTTCAGGTCGTGAGCTCGGAACGATCCGAGGAGGACCAGAGCCTGCGCGTTCTCCGCTCGGATGAGGAGACCGCCCCTTCCCTCACGGTCGAGGAGGCGATCCGCCGTCTCCGGGAGGCCGAGGAGGATTACGTCCTCTTCACGAATCCGGTGTCCGAGCGGCTGACGGTCGTTCTTAGGCGGAAGGACGGCGACTACGGCGTGATCGAGGTCTAGCGGCGGATGCGGGGCATATCCGTTCAACGCTTCTTCGACGAGAAGAAGGACGAGTTCCAGCTCGAGGCGCTTACCGAGAGCCTCGCGGCGGCGCGCCCGATCACGGTGAGCGATGTCAACCGGCCCGGACTCGCCCTCGCCGGCTTCACGGCGAACTTCCTCGCCGATCGGATCCAGATCCTGGGTGAGACGGAGATGCTCCTTCTCGAGACGTTCGAGGAGAGAGAGCGAATTCGGGCGATTGATCGTCTGTTCGATCACGATCTTCCGTGCGTCATCGTGGCGAAGGGTCTCGTGTTCCCCTCGTATCTCGTCGAGCGAGGGACGCGGGCGGGCGTTCCGATTCTCCGGACCCCGTTTTCCACCACTCCCTTTATTCATCAACTGACGGAGTACCTCGAGCACCTGTTCGCGCCGCTCACGCACATCCACGGGAGTCTCGTCGATGTCTACGGCGTGGGTCTCCTCCTCACTGGGGAGAGCGGGATCGGGAAGAGCGAGTGCGCGCTCGATCTCGTCGAGCGGGGGCACCGGCTGGTCGCGGACGATCTCGTGATCGTGACGCGGCGAAGAAGCGAGCTCGTCGGCGAGGCGAGCGAGCGCCTCCGGGACCACATGGAGATCCGCGGGATCGGGATCATCGATGTCGGCCGGATGTTCGGGATCCGCGCGGTCGCGCGGCGGAAGGAGATCTCCGTGGAGGTCCGGCTGAAGGAGTGGGCGGGAGACGTCGACTACGACCGTCTGGGCCTCGAGGAGAAGATGACGACCATTCTCGGGGTGAAGATCCCGGTCGTGACCATTCCCATCATCCCGGGGAAGAACATCACGGTGCTGGTGGAGGTCGTCGCGATGAACCACCTGCTGCGCGTGCACGGGATCCGTCCGGCGGAGCTCCTGAACGACAGCCTGATCCACGCGATGAAGCGGCCGGAAGAGGGCCGGCCGTAGGCCCGGTGCGGTTCGCCGAGAGGATGCGCGCGATGACCGAGCAGACGGTGCTCGTCCGGAACAAGCTCGGGATCCACGTGCGGCCGGCGGAGCGGATCGCCCAGACGGCGAATCGGTTTCTCTCGAAGATCGGGCTAAAGAACGGCGAGTGCCGCGTGAACGCGAAGAGCATCCTCGGGATTCTCGCCCTCGAGGCGGGACTCGGAACGGAGATCACGATCGCCGCGGACGGTCCCGATGAGCGAGACGCGGCGGCTGCGATCGCGGCGCTCTTCGAGGCGGGGTTCGGGGAGGAGCTCGGAGAGACGTGAAAGGACGAAGCTCGGCGGGAAGACGGAAGGCGCGGAAGGGCCAGGTGCAGATGCGCGGGCTTCCGGTCTCGCCGGGGATTGCCGTTGGAGAGGTCTTCGTCCTCGACGCGCGCGACCTTGACATCGAGGAGGTTCGGATCGCCCCCGAGGAGATCGAGAGGGAGGAGAAACGGCTTCTCGAAGCGATCGCGGAGACGCGCGATGAAGTCCTCAAGATACGGACCCGCTATCGCTCGATCGTCGGCGAGGATCTCGTCCGCGTCTTCGACGCTCAGATTCTGCTCCTCGAGGACGAGGCCGTTCTCGACGCCGCCCTCGCCGAGATCCGGGAGGAGAGGCGAAGCGCGGCGGCGGCGGCGCACCATGCGTTCGCGCGCGCGATCGAGACCCTGACCCGCACGGAGAACGAATACCTCCGCGACCGCGCCGAGGACGTGAAGGACGTCCGGCGGCGTCTTCTCCATCATCTCCACGGAGGCCGGCGCCGCTCGTTCGCTCACATCGACAAGAACGTGATCCTCGTCGCCGACGATCTCACCCCGTCGGAAACCGTGCAGCTTCCGCGCAGCAAGGTGAAAGGGTTCGCGACGCGGCAGGGGGGACGCACCTCGCATACCGCGATCATGGCCCGATCCCTGCAGATTCCCGCGGTCGTCGGGGTCGAGGAGATACTCGAGGAAGCGGAGCACCGGGATCGGATCATCGTGGACGGGAGCGAAGGGATCGTCGTTCTCCGTCCCGAAGCCGATCTCCTTCGCGGCGCGAGAAGCCGCCAGCGCCGCTACATGGAAGTCTCGCGCGAGCGCCTTCGCCTCCGCGATCTCCCTTCGGTCACTCGGGACGGGGTGGAGATCCGCCTCTTCGCCAACGTGGACGTCCCGGAGGAGGTCCCGCTCGCGATCGAGAACCGCGCGCGCGGGATCGGGCTCTTCCGAACCGAGTTCCTTTACTTTCGCGACGTCGAGATCGCGCGCGAGGAGGCGCAGACCACCGTCTATCGCAAGATCCTACGGCGCGTCTCCCCGGATCCGGTCGTCTTCCGAACGCTCGACGTGGGAGGGGACAAGGTCCTCGATCCTCTTTCCGCGCCGATGGAGCCGAACCCGATGCTCGGCTGGCGCGGGATCCGCATCTCGCTCGAGCTTCGCGATCTCTTCCGGGTGCAGGTGCGCTCCCTTCTGCGCGCCTCGACCGTGGGGAACCTCTCGATTCTCCTTCCGATGATCTCGACGCTCGACGAGGTGCTCGAGGCGAAGCGTCTGATCGCCGATGCGCGCGAGGAGGTGCGCCTCGAGGGTGTGCGGCTTCCTGAGAAGATCCGCGTCGGCGCGATGATCGAGACTCCAGGGGCGGTCTTCCTCGCCCCGCACATCGCGCGCGAGGTGGACTTCTTCAGCATCGGAACCAACGACCTGATCCAGTACAGCCTTGCGGTCGATCGAGACAACGTGAAGGTGGCCCATTTGTTCGATCCGTTCCATCCGGCGGTGAGCGCTATGGTCAAGCTTGTGCTCGATGCGGCGCGCGACGCGGAGATCCCCGTGTCGATCTGCGGGGAGATGGCGGGAGAGCCGCTCTGCGCGATTCTCCTCATCGGTCTCGGGGCGCGCGAGCTCTCGGTCCACCCGTATCTCATCCTGGAGCTGAAGCGGATCTTCTCTCTGATGGAAACCGGCGAGGCGCGCGCGCTCGCGGAGGAAGCGCTCCGGATGCCATCGGCCGGGCGCGTGCGGGAGGCGGTGGAACAGTTCCTTCACGACCTGGAGGTTCGAGGCGAAAGGGAGAAGGGATGAAGGATTGGCGGGCTCTCCGAGAGCGCCACGACCGCGCGGACATGTTCGATCGGATCCGCGGTCTTCCGGAACAGATCGAGGACGCGGTCGCGCGGTTCCGCGTGGAAGGCGCGGAGCCGGAGGGGTCGGACCTCCGCAATGTTCTCCTCCTCGGGATGGGGGGTTCGGCGATCGGCGGCGAGATCGCGGCGGCGCTCCTTCGGCCGACGGCCGGAATCCCCGTGTGCGTCGTGCGAGGCCCCGAGGTCCCCGCATGGTGCGGTCCCGACACGCTCGCCCTGGCGGCGAGCTACTCCGGAGAGACCGAAGAGACGGCGGCGGCGGCGGCGCGCGCGCTCGAGCGGGGAGCGCGGCTCGCGGTCGTCGCGTCGGGGGGGGAACTTCTCGCGCGCGCAGAGGCGCGGGGCCTGCCGCGCGTTTCGATCCCGTCCGGTTTCCCGCCGCGCGCGGCGATCGGCTACCTCGCCGCTTCGGTCCTCCTCCTTCTCGAGAGGGCGGGGGTCGGGTCGGAGGATGGGCGCGCGCTCCGGGACGCTGCCAGGCTCCTCGGCGCACAGCGCGACGAATGGAAGCTCGGCGGCGCGCCTTGCGAGAGCGCTCCCGCCGAGGCCGCGCGCTCTCTCTTCGGGCTTGTTCCGTACGTGTACTACGCGGAGGGGGAGATGGCCCCGGTCGCGGCGCGCTGGTGCGGCCAACTCGCCGAGAACGCGAAGACGCTCGCGCATCGCGCGGCGTTTCCGGAGGCGAACCACAACGAGATCGTCGGGTGGGAAAGGGCGGACGGGATCCCGCCGATCGGGCTCGTCCTTCTCACGAGCGAGGCGGATCCGCCGAGCGTCCGGCGGGGAATGGAGGGGGCGCTCCGCATGATGAAGGAAAGCGCGCGGATCGTTCTTTGCCACGTCCCTCGCGGAGACCGGCCGCTCGCGCGCATCCTCTCCGGAATCTACTTCGGTGATTTCGTGAGCTACTTCCTCGCTCTTCTTCACGGAGTCGATCCCACACCGGTTCTCTCGATCGACCGCTTGAAGCTGGAACTCGCGGCGGAGCGCGGAGGGAAACGCGCCGACGGGCGAGACGGGAGGGAGCGGCTGTGAAAGCGATCATCCCGTTGGCGGGGGCGGGTCGCCGCCTCAAGCCGCAGACGCACACGATGCCGCAGGCTCTCCTCAACGTGGCCGGCAAGCCGATCCTCGGGCACATTCTGGACGAGCTCCTCGAGGCGGGGGTCGATCACGCGATTCTGGTGGTGGGAAGGCTCGGGGATCCGATCCGGTCGTATGTTACCTCGCGGTATCGCATCCCGTTCGACTTCGTGGAGCAGAAGGAGAGGAAGGGGATCGGGCACGCGATCTACCTCGCGCGGAACTACGTCGATCCGGACGAACCGGTCCTCATCGTGCTCGGCGACACGATCTTCAAGGCGGACTTCGAGTCGGTGATCGGCGGCCCGATGAACGCGATCGGCGTGCGCGCGGTCGAGGACCCTTCCCGTTTCGGCGTCGTCCAACTGAGAGATCAGAGGATCGCGCGGCTCGTCGAGAAGCCCGAATCTCCTGTCTCGAACCTCGCGATCGTCGGGATCTACTACTTCGTCCGATCCGGAAGGCTCTTCGAAGCGCTCGCCGAGATCGTCGAGGGGGAACGCGAGCCGCGCGGGGAAATCTACTTGACGGAGGCGATCGAGAGGATGATCGAGAAGGGCGAGCCGATCCGCGCCGTGACCGTGAACGGCTGGTTCGATTGCGGCGAACCCGACTCGCTCCTCCAGACCAATCGGTTTCTTCTCGAGGAAGAAGCCGCGCGCGTCGAGGTCGAGGGCTCGATCATCATCCCGCCGGTGTACCTCGCATCGTCCGCGAGCGTCGTCCGATCCGTGATCGGCCCCTACGTCACCGTCGGAGAGGAAGCCGCGATCACCGACTCGATCGTGCGGGACTCGATTGTGAACGAGCACGCGGTGATCGAGAACTGCCTCCTGGATCGGTCGCTCGTCGGTCTCTACGCGGTCGTTCGGGGAAAGTTCCAGCGCCTGAACGTCGGCGACTCCTCCGAGGTCGATTCTCGATAGCAGCTTCCGAGCGCGTGCCCGCCGCCGGTTTGCGCCGTTTCGCCCGAACCGCCGGCGCGTGGTACACTCCCCGGGAGCGCTTCCACCCGAATCGTGGATCCGAAGAGGCGCTTCAGAGATGCCGTCCGAGAGGAGACGCGGAATGCGAACGGAAACCGATGGAAAGTTCAAGGTGAAAGATCTTTCGCTCGCGGGCGATGGGATGAAGAAGATCGAGTGGGCCGAGTCGCGGATGCCGGTTCTCATGCATCTCAGGCGCCGCTACGAAAAGGAGAAGCCGCTGAAGGGGGCCCGCATCGCGGGGTGTCTTCACGTGACGAAGGAGACGGCGGTCCTCGTTCGGACGCTTGTCGCGGCGGGGGCCGAGGTCGCATGGTCCGGGTGCAACCCGCTCTCGACGCAGGACGACGTGGCGGCCGCGCTCGCGGCGGAGGGAACGCGCATCTACGCGTGGCACGGCATGAGCGTGGAAGAGTTCTACTGGTGCATCGACCGCACGCTCGACATCGATCCGGTCCTCACGCTGGACGACGGCGCCGACCTCATCTTCACCATTCACAACCGCCGAATGGAGCGTTTGGGCAACGTGTGGGGAGGAACCGAGGAGACGACGACCGGCGTGCAGCGGCTCCGCGCGATGGCGGAAGACGGCGCGCTCGGCTACCCGGTCATTGCGGTGAACAACGCGGAGACCAAGTGGGATTTCGACAACGTGTACGGAACCGGCCAATCCACGATGGACGGAATCCTCCGGGCGACCTCGGTCCTCGTGGCGGGGAAGAACGTCGTGGTCGCCGGATTCGGACGTTGCGGGAGAGGATGCGCGATGCGGGCGAAAGGCCTCGGGGCGAACGTCATCGTCACCGAGGTGAACCCGATCCGAGCCCTCCAGGCGACGCTCGAGGGATGCCGCGTCCTGCCGATGGAGGAAGCGGCGCGCGTCGGGGATCTCTTCATCACGGCGACCGGGATGAAGGACGTTCTCGTCGGGCCGCACTTCGACTCGATGAAGGACGGCGCGGTGATCTGCAACACCGGGCACTACGACTGCGAGATCCGAATCACCGATCTCGAGGCTCGCGCCCGCTCCAAGAGGGAGATCCGCCGGGCCAACGAGGAGTTCACGCTGAAGGACGGCCGTCGGATCTACCTTCTGGCGAAGGGGCGGCTCGTGAACCTCGCCGCGGCGGAAGGACATCCCTCCGAGGTGATGGACATGAGCTTCGCCAACCAGTTCCTCGCGATGAAGCACCTCGTGGAGAAGAGGGGCACCCTCGAGAAGAAGGTCTACGACGTGCCGAAGGAGCAGGACGAGGAGATCGCCACGCTCAAGCTCGAGACGATGGGGATCCGCGTCGACCGCCTCACGGAGGAGCAGGTCCGCTACCGGACAGACTACTCCTCGGGGACGTAGGTTTCAGCGGCGGGCGAGCCTGCGGAAGAGGACGGCGCCGATCGCGAGGAAGAGGAGGTTCGGGATCCACGCACCGACGAGGGGCGGAAAGACCGCGTTGTATCCGAGCGATTGGCCGACCCGGATGGCGAGGTAGTAGACGAAGCAGATGAGGAGCGCGAGCGTGAAGCCGACCGCGTTTCCCCCGCGCCGAAGCAGGGCGGCAAGCGGGCTTCCGAGGAGAACGATGAGGAAGTTCGTGAACGGGAAGGAGACCTTCATGTGGAGGTCCACCTCCTCCTTGATCACCTCGCCGCCGTTCGCCTTGACTTTCTCGATCAAGAGTTTCAGCTCTCGATAGCTCATCTGTCTCGGGTTCTTCTGGATCTTGGCGAAGTCGGCGGGGGTTTCCCGGATTCCGGGTTCCGCCCTCTCCGCGAAAGAGAACGCCTCGGCAAGAACCTCTTCCGCGAAGCGGCGGAAGTAGCCGTTCCGGAACACCCAGGTTCCGTTCTCCCAATCGGCCCTCTCGGCGTCGATCCTCTCGACGAGGGCGTTTTCGCGGAGAAGCTGAACGACGACGTTCTCCATCCTTCCCTTCTCAACGTCGAGCCGCCCGATGCGAAAGAGCCTTCCGTTGTCGCCGAGAAACGAGAGGTTCGTCCGGACGCGCGCGCTTCGGCTTCTCCCCGGCTTGATCACCTCGTCCTGGAGCGCGTGAACCCGCTCCGCCGCGGGTGGGGCGAGGATCTCCCCGGCCGCGAGCGCGACCAGGCTGACAGTGAAGCCGAGAACAAGAACCGGAAGGAGCGTCCGCCGCATGCTGACGCCCGCGGCGAGCATGGCGAGGAACTCGTTGGTTCGCGCGTGCGATCCGAGGGAGACGAGACACGCGAGGAGCATGCCGACCGGGAGCATGAGAAGAAGGATCTCTGGAAGACGGAAGAGATAGTAGCGGCCGACGACCGGAAGGGGCACTCCCTGGTCAAGGAAGTCGTCGAGCTTCTCGAAGAGATCGAGGACAACGAAGATCGCCAGAAACGCGAGAAGCGCGAACGCGAGGGAGACGAGGTAGCGTCCGCCGACATAGCGGTCGAGAAGACGCGTCATCTTCGTTTCCTCTCGGGTCGTCCGAATCCAGGAAAGCGGAAGGGGCTCGCCTCGCGGGCCGTGCGCCGAACAAGGAGAAGACCGAGGCCGCCGATGAGAGCATTCGCGGCCCACATCGCGACGGCGGGGGGAAGGTAGCCTCGGTCGGCGAGCTTCTCTCCTCCGATGAGGAAGAGATAGTAGACGACGAAGAAGGCGATGCTGAAGCCGACGCCGACCCCGAGCCCGCCCCGCTGCGCCTTCACGCCGAGAGGAGCGCCCACGAGAATGAAGACGATGCACGCCGCGGGAAGAGCGTATTTCTTGTGCACCTCGACCATGTATCGATCGATCTGCTTGTTCCGATCCTCGGTGGTGCTCGCCAGGGAGACGAGGCGGTTGCCGAAGCCGCTGATCTCTCTTCCGACGTTCTTGCGGGCGAGAAACGGCGGGATCGAGGCGCCCGCCGCGGCGAGGGTATCGTCCGCAAGGAGCCCGGAGAAGCGCACGGCGAGATGCTCGCGCGCGGCTTCGCGAGTCTCTCCGCGCGCGTCGTCGATCTCCTTCCGGTACGCGCGCACCCGCTCGAGCATGTCGCCCGCGGAGAGCTCACGGTCGCCGCGCGTCTTCTTCTCGGACCGGATGAGGGCCGAACCGATGTCGGTGATGCGGATCGTGTGCGTATGGAACGCGATTCTGTGGTAATTGGAGGGGTTCTCCCCCTCGACGGCGTGGATCTCCCCGTCGCGGAGGTCGAGCGTCAGCGTGTTCCCGTCGCTCGAGAAGCGAAGGTGTCCTCGCTCCGCCACGATCGTCTCGGCCTCCTCGCCCTTCTCGGCGCGCTGGATCGTGACGCCGGAGATTTCGGACGTGCGGGGGTTGAGTTTCTCGACGCGGAGGGTGTAACCCTGTACGTCGTTGAACATGCCCTCCTTGATCGCGAGGGCGGGCCGCTTTCGGTGGATGTCGACGAGGAGGCCGGCGAGACGATGGTTGCTGTCCGGCAGGACGCGGTTGTTGAACTCGACGAGACCGTAGGAGAGGAGGATGGAGACGAGGAGCGGAGGCGCGAGGATCTGATAGAGACCGATGCCGGCCGCCTTCATCGCGGTGATCTCGTTGTCGCCGGAGAGTTGGCCGAAGGCGGTGACGGTCGCAACGAGCGTGCTCATCGGGACCGTAAGGGCGATCATCCAACCGAGGCTGAGGAAGAAGACCTCGAGGACGACCGGCAAGGGGACGCCCTTTCCGAGAAAGAGATCGATGTAGTCGATGAGGAGGTCCATCACGAAAAGAAAGGTGATCACGAGGATCGCGAAGAAGAAGGGGGCCACGTGCCGGCGGAGGATGTAGAAGCTGAGAATCGGGCTCATGATTTCCTCCGCCGGATCACCTTATCGAAAGGATAGGGCTGCGACAACCTCTTTCCCGGCGCGTCCCCCGCGAGGGACACGGCGTCGCCGTATGGGTACGCCGGTGGAGACGGGGCGGCCGCTGCCCGTGAGAGCTGCGCCGGGCAATGCGCGTAACCAATTGTTCCTCAATCGGTTGCTGGAGCACGACGGCCGGTCGCGCCCGGAGATCGAGGACGGGGACGGGCCGAATGTGGCACGCCCCTTGCCCCTTTCCACACAAAACCCCATGGGGCTCCCCCATGATGAACCAGAGAGGGGCATCCCGGTCGGAAAAGCCCCGGCATCTCGCCTCTTCCTTCTCGCCGGGAAGAGGATGTTTTTTGGGCGCAAGGAAGCCGTGATGCGTTTCGGACCGAGCCGTCGAGCGCCCCGCCGGATCGCCGCCGCACTCCTTCTCGCCGGCGTCTGCGCGGAACCGGCGCTCGGCGCGGGCGGGAGAGCCGACGTGACGGGCGGCGCGCCTTTCTCGTTGATCCGTGAGCCGATTCACCGGAACCATCCCGCCTTCCTCGGCGGCGCGCTCCTCGCCCCCTATCCGGAACCCCACCGGCCGTTCCTCAAGTTCCCCGAGGAGGGGATCGAGACGACCCTCCGCGTCGATTGGGAGCGAAACCGAGTCGTCGCCGAGCACGCGCTCCGCGGGATTCCGCTCGTCTACCCGTGGGTCGCCTCGATGGACGAGTACCGAGAGGCTCTTCGCGACTACCGAACACGCCGGGATTGGATCAAGAACAACCGCTCGGTGGGGGCGCGCACGGCAAGGGGCGTGGATTCGGGGATGTTCAACATCGACCTTCCGGTCCGCTTCCCGAAGACCCTGTCTCGGATCATCGGCCAGGGGGCGAACATCCAGGTCTCGGGGAGCGAGTCGATCACGTTCTCGGGAGAGACGCAGTACTTCATCATGGACCGGGACAACGAGAGCGGCGGCCAGAGGAAGTTCCCCGAGCTCGACATGAGGCAGCAGCTCCAGATCAACCTCACCGGAACGATCGGCGAGAAGGTGAAGGTCGAGGTCCAACACAACTCCGAGTCGCAAGTGCCTCTCGAGAACCGGATCAAGCTTCGGTATGAGGGCTTCGAGGACGAGGTGATCCAGAAGATCGAGGTGGGGAACACGAATCTCGCTCTTCCGGGGAACCAGTTCGTCTCGTTCAGCGCGCAGCAGCAGGGCCTCTTCGGCGTGAAGGTGGTCGGCAAGGCGGGGAAGCTCGACTTCACGACGATCCTCTCGCAACAGCAGGGGCGCACCGACCGGGAGACCTATACGGGGGGAGGGAGGGAGGACTCGCTCGTCATCAACGATCTGGACTACCTCAAGGGACGGTTCTTCGTGATCGATCAGTTCCAGCCGATCGACGACCTTCGCGTCTTCGTGGACGACGACAACGCCACGAACAACACCGGCGCGCAGGTGCAGGCGCGGGCGTTCGTCGACGTCAACGATCCGGCGACCGCCACGCAAGAGCAGCCCGGATGGTTCGACGAGTTGGAGGAGTCGGTCGATTACTACATCAATCGGGAGATCGGCGTCCTCACGCTGAACCGGAGCTTGCCGGAGAACTACACGCTCGGCGTGTGGTATCAACGAGGCACCGCGGAGACCGGAAACGTGCCGCCCGAGGCGTCGGTCGATTCGAGCGTCGTCGCCACCTTGAAGCTGATCCGTCCGCCCGCCGAGTTCTACCGGCCGACCAACGAGAAGTTCGGCGCGACGTGGTACTACCAGCTCCGGAACGTGTACGACCTCCGGGCGCGAAGCATCGTCGAGGAAGGGTTCGAGATGCGCATCTACCGGAAGGCGGCCGGCGCGGAGGTGCGCTTCGATCAGCAGGGGGGGAAGACCTTCCTCGAGATACTCGGGCTCGATGTCGTGGACCAGAGCTCGAACCCTGCTCCGGACGATCGGGTGGACGGGCAGTACTTCGGCGCGGGGAACAAGATCGCGGAGAAGGCGGGGATTCCGCCGGGGAGCTCGCTCCCGTACTTCCCCCGCGTGCTCGTCGACTACGACAACGGGCTTCTCTTCTTCCCGGATCTCCGCCCGTTCGATCCGGCGTACAATCATCAATACCCGGGGCAGCCGGCCGACTCGCTCATCATCGAGAAGAACCCCGTCCTCTACGACAACCACGATCCGAAGCCGAGCGACTCGAAGTACGAGATCGAGGTGAAGTACCGCACGTCGCAGGGAACGTTCTCGCTCAACCGATCGAACATCCTCGAGGGGAGCGAGGTGGTGAAGGTGGACGGGCGCACGCTGACCCGCGGTTCCGACTACCGGATCATCTACGAGATCGGCCAAATCGAGTTCCTCACCGATCTCCCCCCCGACGCGAAGATCACCGTCGATTTCGAATACGCCCCGTTCCTCTCGCAGGCTCAGAAGAGCCTGGCCGGCGCGGCGGGGACCTACAACCTCAGCGACAAGACGAAGATCTCCTCGATCTGGCTCTACAAGGGGAAGCGGACTCCGTACCGGAGGCCTCGCCTCGGGCAGGAGCCCTCGCGGATCGTGGTCGGCGGGCTTTCGCTCGCGACGGAGCGCCAGCCGACGATCCTCACCGAGCTTGTCGATCGGATTCCGGGAATCACGCCGCTCGAAGAGTCGAGGTTCCGAATCGATTTCGAGACCGCCGGGACATTCCCGAACCCGAACACGAAGAACGCCGTCTACATCGACGACATGGAGGGGACCGCGGAGACCTCGTCGTTCGGCATCACGCGCCGCCAGTGGAACCCGATGTCGATCCCGAAGCTCTCGACCGACGCCGACGAGCTGGACTGGGAGAAGAGGTACCGGAACGTCTGGTGGTACAACCCGAAGAACGCGACGACGCGCGGGGACCTGAACCCGAGCCTCTCCTCCGAGGAGAAGATCAAGTACGTCCCGGTTCTCGAGGTGGCTCTGCGGGACGGCACGGTCGCCGACGGGACCGCGAACGGCGCGTGGGGCGGGATCATGCGGCTCGTGTCGAAGACGGGCCTCGACCTGAAGGAGCGGAAGTTCTTCGAGGTGTGGATCAACGATTTCGGCCTCAATCGAGGAAAGCTCCGAGTGGACATGGGTCTTCTCGGGGAGGACGCGATGTGGAGCACGGCCGCGCCGAACCGGGCCCTCGACACGGAAGACGAGAGCGGCGACGGCGTGCTCGACGACACCGGACGGAACGGCCCGACAGACGAAGACACCGGCCTCGACGGGCTCTTCAACGCGCTGGAACCGGGGACCGGGTCGGATCCGAACGGAGACGACTGGGATTACGACGAGAACCGGCCGGATGACTACTCGCGGATCAACGGAACGGAGGACAACGGCTTCCTCGACACGGAAGACCTGAACGGGAACGGGTATGTCGACGAGGAGAAGGCGTACTTTCGCTTCACGATCGATCTCTCGAGCGACGAGTTCCTCGCCGCGCGGGGGTCTCAGGAGGGAAGCAAGAACTGGCGCCTCTTCCGCGTTCCGCTGGCGAAGGCGGAAGTGGTCGGGATCGGGGGCGTGATGCCCACGTTCGACAAGGGGATCAAGTCGGTCCGTTTCTGGTTCGAGAACGTGGACACCACCGCGGCGCGCTTCCAGATCTACTCGATGGAGGTGGCGGGGAACCGCTGGCTCGAGGCGGGTCTCCAAGATTCGAGCGGCGCGCTCATCGATTCGTCGGCCGCGGATCCCTTCGAGATCTTCGCCGCGGGCGTGATCAACAACAAGGACGGCGAGCCGTACGATCCGCCTCCGGTCGAGATCCTCGTGGAGCGCCAGGTTCCGGAGAAGGAGCAGTCGCTCGTCCTGAACTACGAGAACCTTCACCCGGGGCACATGGGCTCGGTCTTCCGAGCCCTCTTCGACGACGAAGACTACACTCGCTACGAGAGCATGGAGTTCTGGGTGAAGCGCGCCGATCCGAAGGGGGATTTCGAGCCGTACCCGCACTTCTTCTTCCGCTTCGGCGGCGACTCATTGAACTTCTACGAGTTCGCGACGGTTCTGGACAGCGCCTCGGGCACTGCCTGGCAGCGGGTTTTGCTCGACCTCGCGTCTCTGACGCGCATCAAGCTTCTCGAACCGGAAACGGATTCCCTTTACGGGCGGGGCGTGGAGGCGAGGCGCGACACCCTCACGGTCTCCACCTCCCGCGGCCCCAAGACGTACGTCTACTCCGCGGTCGGCAACCCGAGCATGACCAAGGTCCGGCGCCTCACCTTCGGCGTGACCAATCCCTCCCGCGATCGCGACCTCTCGGGCGTGATTTGGGTCGATGATCTCCGTCTGCTCGACGTGAAGGGGGACGCGGGCTTCGCGGCGCGGGTGGGCGTCGAGTTGCAGGTCGCCGACTTCGCGTCGGTGAGCGCCGACTTCCGAAAGGTCGACAAGGAGTTCCGAAGTATCGGAGGAGGGGGGGGAGGGGCCTATGGGGACGAGGGGGAGGAAAACCCTCGCCGGGGGAGCGACGAAACGGAGGCGAACGTCGCCGGGACGATCAAGCTCGGCAAGTTCTTCGAGGCGGCGAACGTTCCCCTTCCGCTCACCGTGAATTGGTCGAAAAGCCAGAGCCTGCCGGAGCTGCAGACCGCCTCGGACATCGTTCTCGCCGATCCGTCGGCGGAGAAGTCGGAGCGGCTGTCGGAAGGCGCGTCCCTCGCGATCCAGCGATCGAAGAAGGCCGAGACCCCCTGGCTCTACTACAGCTTCGATTCGATGGGTCTTCGGTTGAACGGGCGGCGGGGAAGCTCGTTCAACCCGACGAAGATCGATTCCACGCGTTCGTACGGCATGGATTGGAACTACTCGTACGCGCCGCGCTTCCGTTCGGATCTCAAGGTTTTCCGCAGTTGGGGGGTCAACCTACTCCCGACGAGGGGAAGCGTCTCCGCGCAGAGGGAGCGATCGACGAACACGACGATCGACGTCCGCTCCGATTCGAAGCGGTCGGTCGAGGCGAGGAAGTCCACGTCGGACTTCTCGTTCTCGATGAACCCGGTGAGCAGCGAGACGTTTACGTCGGACTTCAGCTTCGCGACCGCGAGGGACCACCTTTACGGCAAGCCGCTCTCGTTCCTCGGCTCGGTGAACCGCGGGATCGAGGTGCGGAGGACGCATGAGACGAAGCTGGCGTACAGCCCCGCGTTCAGCTCGCTTCTCGCCTGGTTCAAGCCGCGTTTGCAGTACAACACGCGGTACTCGGAGGACATGCCGATCGCGCAGCGGCAGGTCGAGCTGGATACGGTCACGGGGGACACTCTCGGGGTGCGCACGCTTCACAACGTGCAGAACACGAACACGAGCTCGGTCGATTTCGCGGTGGGCGTCGCGAAGCTGTTCGAGGCGATCCCGGGGAGGAAAGACGAGGAGAGCCCGGACAGCGTGAAGACCGGCTTCGGCCCCTCGTCGGTCCTCTCCGGAATTCGGAACGCGGGAACGAGGATCGGCGACGTCACGGCATCCGTGAGCTATGGGCGTGATTCCCGCTACGACCGGCTCGCCGGTCGCCCGGATCTCCGCTATCAATTCGGGCTGACGGACCAGGTGGACTCGCTCCTCCAGCAGAGCCTTCCGGGGCAGACGCTGACCGCGAACACCGGGCGCACGCTCACGACGCGCGCCTCGTCCTCCGTGCGGCTCCCCGCGTCGATGAGCCTCCGCTTCTCCTTCAACACGTCGAAGCAGAGAACCGACCAATCGCGGAACGCGAGGGAATCGAGGAGCACGACGTGGCCCGACCTGACGTACAGCTGGGACGGGCTCGAGAGCCTGTGGAGGCTCGAGGACTATCTCCGTTCGGCGTCGCTCGATGCCGCCTACACGCGGAGAACCGAACAGTCGGGGAAGACGCTCTCCTCGATCGAGACCGAAAGGGAGTCCTCGCGCTGGGATCCGCTCGCGGGCATCGATCTCGACTGGAAGAATGGTCTCCGAAGCACGCTCTCGACCGACCGCTCCACCGAGATCTCGCGCACGTTCCGCGGGGGGTTCTCGGAAAAGGTCTCCACGACCCAAGGACTGAACGCGGCCGTCTCGTACAAGATCTCGTCGCGGAAGACGGTCAACATCCCCATCCTCGGAAAAGGGACGAAGGGCGGATCGTACACCGCTACGACGGACTTCTCGCTCGACTTTCGATACGACACGGCGAAGGAAGAGCAGACGAGGCCGTATCGTCTCGACGCGCACACGCGGAACTTCACCCTTCGCCCGCGGGTGACCTGGACGTGGCTGCAGAATCTCTCCGGGAGCCTCGAGCTTCAGTTCGGGGAGCGAAGGAACCTCAAGAATGAGAACCGGAGCACGCGGACGGTCGGGGCGAGCATCTCCGCTCTCTTCAAGTTCTAGCCTGGGCTCCGCGCGCGTTTTCTACTGCGGGCGGGGATCTCGGGCTGCGAGGCCTCCCTTCCGTCGCATCGCGGCGCGGTCCGCGAGGTGGGTTGCCGCGGGCGTCGCGGCGCTGGCCCTCGCGCTTCCGGCCGGGGCGGAGCGCGACGTTCCCCGCTTCGACGGCGAGAAGGCGCTCGCGCTTGTCCGCGCGCAGGTCGCCTTCGGACCGCGGGTTCCGGGTACGATCGGGCACGCGAAGATGCGCGCGTGGCTCGCGTCCGAGCTTCGCGCGCGCGGGGCGCGCGTCGCTGAACGATCATTTTCGGGAAAGAACGCCCTAACCGGATCGAGCTTCACCGGGACGAACCTCTTGGCATCCTTCCGCCCCGAGCTCGAGGAGCGAATCTTCTTCGGAGCCCACTGGGACACGCGCGCGCACGCCGATCTCGATCCTGATCCCGCGCGCCGGGCCGATCCGGTGCCGGGGGCGAACGACGGGGGGAGCGGCGTCGCGGTTCTCCTCGCGCTCGCCGAGATCCTCGGCCGCCACCCGCCGGAGATCGGTGTCGATCTCCTCTTTCTCGACGGCGAGGACCAGGGGAGCGCGGGGTCCCCGGACGGCTACTGCCTCGGATCCCGCGCCGCGGCGGCTTCCGCGTCGCTCACCGGGTTCTCGCCCCGCTACGGCGTGATCGCGGACATGGTGGGTCACGATGACTTGCGAGTCTATCGGGAGAAGCGATCGATGGAATGCTGCCCCACTCTGCTCGAGGCGATCCTGAGGATCGGCGAGCGGATCGCGCCGGACGCATTTCGGACATCCGGGACGATCGAGCTCTACGACGACCACGTGCCGTTCATCGAGGTGGGGATCCCGACGGTTCTCCTCGCGGGGCACGGCTTCCCCGAATGGCACACGACGGGGGATCTCCCCGAAATCTGCTCGGCGAAGAGCCTCGGCGCGGTCGGTTCGGTG
Organism: Candidatus Eisenbacteria bacterium; assembly: GCA_016867715.1. Taxonomy (NCBI): domain Bacteria; phylum Candidatus Eiseniibacteriota; species Candidatus Eiseniibacteriota bacterium. The sequence goes on from VGIW01000003.1 coordinate 80,104, forward strand.
CTCACGGAGCTCGTGTACGGCGGCCACGAAATCCCTTGACGCGGCGGGCATTCCGGCCTACCGTATCGTTGCCCTCGGGCGGATCCGTTGCGAGGGCGTTTTGTTGCCCCGGCGCGGGAGGAGGGATCGGCATGGAGGCGAGAAGCCTGGCGGACGATCTGTTCGAACATGCCCGGGAGACGGTCGAGAGGGAGGGGGTTGCCCTGCTCGACGTCGAGGTGGTGCCGAGGCCGCGCACGCTTCTCCGCTTCGTCATCGACGGCGAGGGGGGGACGACGATCCGTGACTGCGTGCGGGTCGACCGCGCGCTCGCCGGTTTTCTCACGACATGGGAGAGGGCGCCCGCGAGCTATGTGATCGAGGTGACCTCCCCCGGTCTCGATCGGCGCCTGCGTCGGGACGAGGAGTACGATCATTTCCGGGGAAGGCTCGTCCGTCTCCACGCGGAGGTCGAGGAGGAGGGAACCCGCGAGTGGGTCGGGCTCCTCGGAGGAAGAGACGGGGAGGACGTGATCCTCCGAATCGAGGACGAGGTCGTCCGTGTTCCCAAGGAACGGATCCGATCCGCGCGCCTTCTCTTCGAGAAGGGGGCGGGGAAGCCGGGGTCCGGGAGAAAGAAATGAACTTCGAGATCATCGAGGCGCTCGGGGGGATCGCCCGAGAGAAGAACGTCGACAAGAAGCTCGTGATCGAAACGCTCACCGCGGGTCTTGTCGCCGCGGTCCGCAAGAAGCACGGCCAGACCGCCGAGGTGGACGTCGTGGTCGACGAGCAGAAGAAGACGATCGGCATCTACCTCCTCAAGAACGTCGTGGACGTTGTCGAGGACCCGGTGCTCGAGGCGTCCCTCGAGGAGGCCAGGGAGCACGACCCCAAAACCGACGTGGGGCACGTTCTACGGATCGACATCCCGATCGAGGAGTTCGGTCGGAACGCGATTCAGGCGGTCAAGCAAGTGGTCGTGCAGCGCGTCCGGGAAGCGGAGCGGGAGCGGGTCTTCGACGACTATCAGAACCGGGTGAACGAGGTGGTGACCGGGACGGTTCAGCAGGTCGACCGAGGGGATCTCGTCGTGAACCTCGGCAGGACGGAGGCGCTCCTCCCGTATCGGGAGCAGATCCCGGGAGAGGCGTACCGCCAGGGAGACGCGATCCGAGCCGTCATCATCGGCGTGCAGAAGAACGTGAAGGGCCCCCAGGTCATTCTCTCGAGGACGCACCCGAGCTTCCTCGAGCAGCTCTTCCGGATGGAGGTCCCGGAGCTTCACGAGGGGATCGTCGAGATCCGCGCCACCGCGAGAGAGGCGGGCCTCCGCTCGAAGATCGCGGTCTTCTCGAACGACGATCGGATCGATCCGGTGGGCGCGTGCGTCGGCATGAAGGGCTCGCGCGTCCAGGCGGTCGTTCGGGAGCTTTCGGGGGAGCGGATCGACATCGTCCCCTGGTCGGGCGACCCGAAAGTCTTCGTGACGCGCGCGCTTTCTCCCGCCAAGGTGACCGAGATCGCGGTCCGCGAGGAAGAGCACTCGATGCGCGTCGCGGTGGCGGAAGGGCAGCTCTCGCTCGCCATTGGGAAGAAGGGGCAGAACGCGCGTCTCGCCGCGAAGCTCACCGGATGGAAGATCGATCTCGTGAAGGAGGAGGAAGCGCCGCCCGCGGTTCTCCCGAGCGTCGACGAGAAGGGGATGCCGCTCATCGGCGTTGAGAACCTCCCCGGGGTGGGTCCGAAGCTCGCCCAGCGATTGATTCAAGAAGGATATGTTCACGTACAAGATGTCTTGAAGGTAGACATCGCGACCCTCACGGAGCTCCCGGGGGTCGGCGAGAAGACCGCCGAGAAGATCGTCGAGTCGGCCGAGATCATGCTGGAAGAGCTCGAGAAGGCGGTTCGGGGGGAAGGGGAAGAGGAAGAAGAGAGAGAGGAACAAGAGAGAGAAGAAGAGGGAGAGGGAGAAGAGGCAGAAGAGGGAGAAGAAGGAGCGGGATCGTCCGATCCGGAGCGGGGGGAGGATGCGGGAGACGATGACTCGGAAGAGGAAGAGCCCGCGAGCGAGGAAGAGGAGCAGCGGGCGGAGCCGTGAGGCGCGCTCGGACGGGCCGATCCGGACGTGCCTCGGGTGCCGCGGGCAGCGGCCGCAGCGCGAGCTGATCCGCTTCGTGCGGGCGGCGCGCGGCGGAATCCGAATCGGCCGGACGCACCCGGGACGTGGCTTCTACGTGTGCGCGCGGAGCGAGTGCGTGGCTCGGCTCGAGCGGGGGCTCAAGAAATGGTTTCCGGCGGGGGAGAGGGAGGCGATCCGAGCGCGGCTGGAGGCGGCGGCGCGCGAAGAGGAGGCGGGCGGGAGCGTATCCTAATGCTTCTTCGCTTCGCCTTCCGCACGGGTCGGGTGGTGGTGGGGGAGACCGGGGCGCGGATCGCGGCCCGGCGCCGGAAGCGGGGCGTTCTTCTCATCGCCTCCGAGATGGAGGCGGAGAAGGCCGCGCGGATCCGGACCTGGGCCGCCGAGATCCCGATCCGCGTCTTCACGTCGGTTGAGGGAGGGATCCTGCGGGAGGCGGCCGGGCGGGAACGCTGCGACGTTCTCCTGGTGGAGGACCGGAGCGTGGCCCGCTCTCTCGCAATCGAGCTTGGCGGGGTCTCGGAGATCTGCTAGTCTGTTCCGGGTCGGGCAAGACCCGGGGAGAAACGTTTTGGCGAAGAAGAGGATCTATCAAGTCGCGAAGGACTTCCACGTCTCCAGCGAGGCGATGCTGAAGGTGCTTCGCGAGATGCGGGTCGACGCGAAGAGCCACATGAGCTCGATCGATGAGGACCTCATCGAGGAGATCCGGAAGCGGTTCGCTGCGGAAAAGGCGGCCGTCCGGGAGAAGGAGGTCCGCAAGCGAGAGCTCATGGAGCACCGAGCGAAGGAAGAGACGCCGGCGTCGAAGACATCCGTCCGCCCGCTCAAGCCGGTGGAGAAGGATGCGGCGCGGAAGGGTCGCCGCCGCCGGGTCGTGGACGAGAAGGCGGTGAGGGACAGCGTGCGGAAGACTCTGGCCGGTCTCGATATCGGTCGTCGTCGTCGTCGCCGCCGCCGTCCCGAGGAGGAGGAGGAGAAGAGGGAGGGGGGCGTGGCACCGCTCCGCGTGAGCGAGTTCCTCTCGGTCGGCGAGCTGGCCGGGCTCCTCGGCGTGACACCGAGCGAGGTGATCGCCAAGTGCATGGAGCTCGGGCTTCTCGTGACGATCAACCGGCGGCTCGATCGGGACACGATCGAGACGGTCGCCGTCGAGTTCGGCCGCGACGTCGAGTTCGTGTCGGAGTTCGAGGGGGAGCCGGTGGAAGAAGGCGAGGCGAAGCGCGTCTCGCGTCATCCGGTCGTCACGATCATGGGCCACGTGGATCACGGGAAGACTTCTCTCCTCGATTACATCCGCAAATCGAACGTGATCGCTGGCGAGGTCGGCGGGATCACGCAGCACATCGGCGCGTACGAGGTCGAGACGCCGGGCGGGAGGATCACGTTCCTCGACACGCCCGGGCACGAGGCGTTCAGCGCGATGCGCGCTCGAGGCGCCCAGGTCACCGACCTCGTCGTTCTCGTGGTCGCCGCGGACGAGCCGCTCATGCCGCAAGCGCTCGAGGCGATCGATCACGCCCGAGCCGCGGGCGTGGCGATTCTGGTTGCGGTGAACAAGATCGATCTCCCGGGCGCCGATCCGATGCGCATCAAGCAACAGCTTGCCGACCGCGGCCTCCAGTCGGACGAGTGGGGGGGGAAGACGGTCACGGTCGAGGTGTCGGCCAAGACGGGTGTGGGAGTCGATCGGCTTCTCGAGATGATCCTCCTCGTCGCCGAGATGATGGAGATGACGAGCGACCCGTCGCGCAAGGCGCGCGGCACGGTGGTCGAGACGAGGCTCGAGCCGGGCCGAGGGGTCGTCGTCACGATGCTCGTCCAGCAAGGGACCCTCCGGGTGGGCGATCCGTTCGTCGCGGGAATCCACTACGGCAAAGTGCGGGCGCTCTTCGACGAGCGCGGTAGGCCGCGCACGGAGGGCGGCCCCTCCTCGCCGGTGGAGGTTCTCGGGTGTTCGGGGGCCCCGCAGGCCGGGGACACGTTCCAGGTCGTCGCCGACGAGCGGGAGGCGCGCGAGATCAGCACGCGGCGGAAGCAACAGGCGCGCGAGCATGTGCTCCGCGCGCAGAAGCGCGTCCGTCTCGAGGATGTCTACGCGCAGATCCAGGCGGGGGAGATCCCGCGTCTCTCCCTCGTGCTGAAGGGGGACGTCGACGGATCGGTCGAGGCGCTCTCCGACTCCCTCCAGAAGCTCTCAACCGACGAGGTGCAGGTGGAGGTCATTCACCGGGGGGTCGGGCCGATCACCGAGTCGGACGTTCTCCTCGCCGCCGCTTCGAACGCCATCGTCATCGGTTTCCACGTGAAGGCGGACGTGCGCGCGGCCGCTCTGGCGAACGAAGAGGGCGTGAACATCCTCTTCTATCAGATCATCTACGAGGCGGTCTCGGACGTGCAGCACGCGATGGAAGGCCTTCTCCGCCCGGAGCTGCGTCAGAAGACCATCGGGCAGGTGGAAGTGCGCGAGGTCTTCAAGATCGGGCGGGTCGGGGTCGTCGCCGGCTCGTACGTGCAGTCGGGGACCGTCGTCCGCAACGCGCGCGTGCGCGTTCTCCGCGAGGGGAACGCGATCTACGAGGGGCGAATCGCGTCGCTCCGCCGCTTCAAGGAAGACGTTCGCGAGGTTCAGGCCGGTTTCGAGTGCGGCATCGTTCTGGACGCCTTCCAGGACATCCAGAAGACCGACATTCTGGAAATCTTCCAGGTCGAAGAGATCGCGCGAAAGTTGTAGCCCGTTCGACCGGAGCCGGGAGACGGCCATGATCGTCGCAACGTGCCGCATCCACCTGTTCATTCCCGCGGCGGCGTCCCTCAAGGCGAAGCGTTCCGTCGTCAAAGGACTGAAGGACCGGATCCGAGCGCGGTTCAACGTTTCCGTCGCGGAGATCGAGGATCACGATCTCTGGCAGCGCGCCGTCCTCGGCGTGGCGGTCGTTTCCAACGACCGCGCGCACGCCGATCAAGTCCTCGCCGCGGTCGTCCGTTTGGTCGAGGGGGAGCCGCGCGCCGAGATGACCGATGTGCGGAGGGAGTTCCTGTAGGCGCAGTGCGGTTCTGTTGGGTTGATGGGTAAACCGATGCGATATAAACGAGCGGATCGGGTTTCCGCGCTCCTTCTCCGGGAGCTCGCCGCGATGATCGAGGAGGGGGTGAAGAATCCGAACATCGGGTTCGTCACCGTGACCGCGGTCGAGGTCTCGGACGATCTCCGCCACGCAAAGGTATACGTGGTGGCGCACGGGGACGACGCAGGTCGCGCGAAGACCCTGAAGGCGCTCGAGGATTCGGTGCCGCGGATGCGGCGGGAGCTCGCCCGAACGCTCGATCTCCGGTACGTTCCGACGCTCGCTTTCCTCGTCGATCGATCGTTCGATCACGCGGATCGGATCCAGCGGCTTCTCGACAAGATCCGCGAGGAGGAGAAAGACGCGTGATTCACGGCCTTCTGAACCTCGACAAGCCGAAAGGCTGGACCTCGCACGACGCGGTGGCGAAGGTCCGGAGGCTGATCGATCAGCAGCGCGTGGGGCATGCCGGCACGCTCGATCCGAACGCGACCGGCGTCCTTCTCCTCTGTCTCGGGAACGCGACGAAGCTCTCCCGGTACTTCATGTTCCTGGAGAAGGAGTACCACGCGTTCTTCCGATTCGGCGTCGCGACCGACACGCAGGATGCGGACGGCCGCGTGATCGAGACGAGGGAGACGGACGGCCTCACCGAGGAGAAGCTCCGCGAGACGATCGCCCGCTATCGGGGAGCGATTCTCCAGACCCCGCCGATGGTCTCCGCCGTCAAGGTAGGGGGGAAGCGACTCTACCGGCTCGCGCGTCGCGGGAAGACGGTCGAGCGGCAGGCCCGCCCGATCGAGATCCGCTCGTTCGATCTGCTTCGTTTCGAGCCGCCGGTGGCCGAGGTGCATCTGGTCTGCTCGAAGGGAACCTACGTCCGGACCCTCGCGGCCGACATCGGGGAGGACCTCGGGTGCGGCGCGTATCTCGAGCGCCTCACGCGGGTGCGGATCGGTCCGTACCGGGTGGAGGACGCGATGGGCATGGAGGCGTTGGAGGAGTCTGCGCGCGAGGGGGGCGGGCGGTTCTACGTCCCTCTCGAGGACGCGATCCGCTCTCTTCCGGTCGGAACGCTCCGCGCGACGCCCGGAAGGTGGGCGGGGTTCGCGCTGCCGCGCTCGCTCGAGGCGCTCGACCCGATCGAGCCGATCCCGGCCGAAGGGCAGTTTCTCCGGATCGCGGATCGATCGGGGCGCTCCCTCGGCGTGGTCGAGGTCGAGAAGGAGCGCGGGAAGCTCCGCAAGGTCTTCGTCCTGGGCGGCTCATGAGGGTGATCCGTTCGGTCTCGGAGCTCGGGGGACCCCCTCCGCGGGCGGCGGCGGCGATCGGCGTGTTCGACGGGGTGCACGCCGGCCACCGGGAGATCTTCGAGAGGACGATGCGCGCGGCCTCGTCGCTCTCCGCGACGAGCGCGGTCTTCACCTTCGATCCGCATCCGCGAGCCGTCCTCCCGGACGCGCGAAGCCCGCGCATCCTGACCACACTCGATGAGAAGCTCCACATACTCGAGCGCCTCGGAATCGAGCTCACGGTGGTGATCCCGTTCGATCGGGCGTTCGCGTCGATGAGCGCGGAGGAGTTCGTCGATTCCTGGCTTGTGAGCCGGCTCGATCTTCGCCGGGTCGTCATCGGGTACGATTTCCGCCTCGGCAGGGATCGGGCGGCGAACGGCGCGGCTCTCGGCGCTCTCGGCGAGGCGCGCGGGTTCGAGGTCGACCGAGTGCCCCCCTTCGTCGCGGAGGGGAGGCCGGTGAAGTCGACGTGGATCCGCGACGAGATCGAGGCGGGAAACGTCGGGCGCGCGGCCTCGCTTCTTCGGCGCTTCCACTCGCTCGCGGGCTTTGTCGGGCGGGGCGAGGGACGCGGAGAGAGCCTCGGCTTCCCGACGGCGAACCTCGCGGTCTCCGAGCGGGAGAAGCTGTGGCCGCGCGACGGCGTGTACGCCGCGTTCGCCGAGATTCCCGGAAAGGTAGTCGGGGCGGTGGCGAACATCGGTGTCCGGCCGACGTTCGGCGGAGGAGGCGAGCGACGGGTCGAGGCGCACCTTCTTCGTTATCGGGAAACTCTCCGCGGCGTGCCGCTCGCCCTCCACTTCGTCGATCGCATCCGCGACGAGCGTGCGTTCCCATCGGTCGACGCCCTCGTCTCGAGAGTACGCGAGGACTGCCGGGAGGCGGAGAGGATCCTCGCGTCGGCGGTCCCAACTTTTGCCTTTACACGTTTTTGAACTTCTGGTAGATTCGCCCGGAAGGGAAAGGTGTGCTTGAATAACGTTTTGGCTAACCCCTTGAAAGAAAAGGAGTTGGCGGTCCCGCAGGAAGCGGGCTCGTAGGAGGTTTTCGCTTGCCGCTCACCAAGGAATCGAAGCTGCGGATCATCGGACGGTACAAGATCCATGACAAGGACTCCGGATCGCCCGAGGTCCAGATCGCCCTTCTCACGGAGCGAATCACCTACCTCACGGATCACTTCAAGGTCCACAAGAAGGACCACCACTCGCGCCGGGGGCTTCTCCGACTCGTGGGGCGCCGTCGCCGCCTTCTCGATTACCTGAAGGCGAACAAGATCGACCGCTACCGCACGATCGTGAAGGAGCTCGGCCTCCGGAAGTAGAGAATCGCGCCGCGCTCCGCCCCGGTGTCGGGGCTATTTTCTCGTCGAGAAAACCGCCCCGGTGCCGCGCGGAAGGCCGGCGCGCAAGGAGAAAATGATGTCGGAACGTCTTGAACTCAGCGTCGGCTCGTCGACGATCACCGTGGAAACCGGCCGCATCGCCAAACAGGCGGAAGGCGCGGTAACCGTGCAGGCGGGGGGAACGGTCGTGCTGGTGACCGCTGTGGCCACGCCCGAACCGATCCCGGACCGCGGCTTCTTCCCCTTGATGGTCGAGTATCGGGAGCGGTCGTACGCCGCCGGCAAGATCCCGGGCGGTTTCTTCAAGCGTGAAGGAAGACCGCTCGAGCGCGAGATCCTGGCCGCCCGCCTGATCGATCGCCCCCTCCGGCCGCTCTTTCCGCAGGGGTTCCTGCACGAGGTCCAGATCATCGCGACCGTTCTCTCCACGGATCAGGAGAACGCTCCGGACGTGCTCGCGCTCGTGGGCGCGTCCGCCGCGGTGGCTCTCTCGGCGATCCCGACCGAGAAGACGGTCGGCGCGGTGCGGGTGGGGAAGGTGAAGGGCGAGCTCGTCGTCAACCCGCCTCTCGAAGAGCGGGACGGAAGCGAGATGGATCTCGTCGTCGCCGCGGCCAGGGATTCGGTCGTGATGGTCGAGGGGGGCGGCCGGGAGTTCACAGAAAGAGAGATGATCGAGGCGCTGAAGATGGCCCACGCGGAGTGCGTCCGGATCATCGACGGGATCGAGAATCTCCGCTCGCGCGCCGGCAAGCCGAAGCGCGCGTTCGTTCCGGACAACACGCCCGAGCGAATTCGCGAGAGGATCCGCGCGATCGCGGGCGGCAGGATCGCCGAGGCGAACGGTTTCGGCGTCAAGGAAGAGCGCAGGGACTTCGTCCGCGCGCTGGAGAAGGAGATCGAGGAGGCGCTCGCCGAGGAGTTCCCGGACAAGCAGGCCCTCGTGAAGGCGATTCTCGACGATGTGATCGGCGAGGACGCGCGGCGGAGGATTCTCGATCACGAAGTGCGGCTCGACGGGCGCAAGCTGGACGAGATCCGTCCGATCGCCTGCGAGGTGGGGGTTCTCCCGCGCACGCACGGATCGGCGCTTTTCACGCGCGGGCAGACTCAGGCGCTCGTCGCGATCACTCTCGGCACGACGTCCGACGAGCAGCGCATGGACGACATCGAGGGGGAGTGGTTCAAGAAGTTCATGCTCCACTACAATTTTCCTCCCTTCTCCGTGAACGAGGTGCGGATGATTCGGGGAACCGGGCGCCGCGAGATCGGCCACGGGGCGCTCGCGGAGCGCTCGATCGAGCCGATGATCCCGGAACCGGAGACATTCCCCTACACGATCCGCGTCGTCGCGGACATCCTCGAATCGAACGGATCTTCATCGATGGCCTCGATTTGCGGGGGGATCCTCGCGCTGATGGACGCCGGCGTTCCGATTCGGAAGCCGGTCGCGGGGATCGCGATGGGACTCGTGACGGAGGGGGGGCGCGCGTGCGTCCTCTCCGACATCCTCGGCCAAGAGGACCATTTCGGCGACATGGACTTCAAGGTCGCCGGAACGCGCCAGGGGATCACCGGTTTCCAGATGGACCTCAAGACCGCGGGGATCGGCTTCGACGTGATCGAGCGGGCGCTCGAGCAGGCGCGCCGCGGACGCCTCTTCATTCTCGACAAGATGGAAGCGACGATCGCGAAGCCGCGCCCGGAGCTTTCGCCGTACGCGCCGAGGATCCTCACGATCAAGGTTCACACCGACAAGATCCGCGAGATCATCGGTCCCGGGGGGAAGATGATCCGCAAGATCCAAGAGGAGTCGGGAGCTACGATCGACATCGAGGACGACGGAACCGTGAAGATCGCGTCGGTCGACGAAGAGGCGGGCCGGAAGGCGATGGAGATGATCAAGGCGCTCGTCGAGGAGCCGGAGATCGGACGGGTCTACGAGGGGACCGTCCGGAGAATCGTCCCCTTCGGCGCGTTCGTCGAGATCCTCCCTGGGAAGGACGGGCTCTTGCACATTTCGGAGCTCGAGAACCGGCGCGTCGCGAAGGTGGAGGACATCCTGAACGAAGGGGACAAGGTCCAGGTCAAGGTGATCAACATCGACGAGGACGGGAAAGTACGCCTCTCTCGAAAAGCCCTCCTCGTGAAGAGCTGATCTCTCCTCCTCTCTCGATAACGAACAGGCCCGGTCGATCGACCGGGCCTCTCTTTCTTTCTCGCGGCGCGGCGTTCGGTCTTCCCGATTCGGTCCGTTCCGATCAGGCCGCGGCTCGAGCTACTTGCAGGCTTTCTTCTTGGCCTTCTTTTCCTTCTTCTCCTTGACCGAGAGCTTCGGCTTGTTCGTCTTCTCCGATCTCTTCTTCTGTTCCTTGTCCGCCATGAGAGCCTCCTTTCGGGTTTCCCGCCGCCATGTTGATCGAAGCGGGCGGCCTTGTGCAAGCCCGATGTTGAGGGGCTGCGAACAGACGCCGCCGAGAAGCCCGAGCCGGGCTAGCCTGGGTTCTGCACGCGTTTTCGTCGCGAGGACGCGGAGCGCGAGCCGAGAGGCCGACCTGGACGAGCCGCTCCCGGAAGCGTAGCCCCGGAGCTACGCTCTAGGAAGCGGCGACGGAAGGGAGGCCTCGTGAGGTCGCGATCCGCGGCCACAGTAGGAAGCGCGTGCAGAATCCAGGTTAAATCCCGCCCCACTTGCGGATCCGGTCGACCGCGTCGGCGAGCTTCTCCTTCGGCTCGACGAGCGCCATGCGGACAAACCCCTCGCCCACGCGCCCGAAGCCGCCCCCCGGCGAGAGGATCACGCCGGTGGAGAGGCCGAGGCTCACCGCGAACTCCTCGGACGAGGCGAACTTCTTCGGTATGCGGGTCCAGACATACATCCCGGCCTTCGGGGAGGAGACGTTCCAGCCGAGCCCGCGGAGCCCCTGAACGAGAACGTCCCGCCTCTCGCGGTAGATCTTTCGAAGATCGTCGATGCAGTCCTGCGGCCCGTCGAGGATCTCGGCGGCCGCCGCCTGAATCGCCGGAAAGATGCTGAAGTCGCTCACGGTCTTGATCTTCCGGATGATCGCGACGACATCCCGGTTCCCGACGAGAAAGCCGACCCGCCAGCCGGCCATGCAGTACGTCTTCGAGAAGGACTGGAACTCGATCGAGCGCTTCTTCTCGGGGTCGAGCTGGAAGATCGAGCGGGTCACGACCCCGTCGTCGAGCGGGAGCTCCGAGTACGCGATATCAGAGACCGCGAGGAGCCCGTGCTTCTCCGCGAACGCGAGCGCCTTCTCGTAGAAGTCGACCTCGATCGCTCCGGTCGGGTTGTTCGGATAATTGAAGAGGAGATATTTCGCGCGCGAAAGCACCGACGCGGGCACCGCCGCGAGGTCCGGGATGAACGCGTTCTCCTCGAGGAGCGGAAGCTCGTGGGCGACTCCCTCGGCGACCTGAACCGCGGGGAAGTAAGCCGGGTAGGCGGGCGATGTGACGAGCGCGACCTCGCCGGAGTTCAGCATCGCGAGAGCGAGCTTGAGAAGCCCTTCCTTCGATCCGACGACGGGAAGCACCTCGGTTTCCGGATCGACATCGACTCCGAAACGCTTCTTGTACCAGCGCGCGACCGCCTCGCGAAAGACCGGGATCCCGTTGAACGGCGAGTAGCGATGGAGCTGGCGGTTCGGGTCGTCGAGCGCGCGGTGGAGCGCGTCGATTGCGCGCCTCGGAGGACGGAGGTCCGGGTTCCCGATCGCGAGGTCGATGAGGTCCTTCCCCTTTGCCTTCGCTTCCGCCTTCATCTCGTCGGTGCGGGCGAACGCGTACTTCGGCAGCGTGGCCGCTCGCTTGGCGAACGCGTACATGGAACAACTCCTTGTAGAGCCGGGGCGGCTCGGTTAGCATCTCGATCGTATGCCCCGCCGCGCGGGGCGTCAAGGAGAGAGGAAGTGCGCGTTCTCGCCTACCATCGCGTGGAACCGCCGCGCGATCTGTCCTGGAACCGGGTCTCCCCCGGGCGGTTCGAGAGGCAGATGGAGCTCCTTCGGAGAGAGGGATTCCGGGGCGTCCCGCTTCGCGAGCTTCTCCGGTCGGGGGGCGAGAGGGAGGTCGCGATCACGTTCGACGACGGCCTCGCCTCCGCCGTTCGCCACGCGCTTCCCGTGCTCGCGCGCATCGGTTTCCAGGCGACGATCTTCGTTCCGACGGCCTGGATCGGGCGGCCGAACCGTTGGGATTCGCGGCTCGTCGGGCGGCCGGTGCGCCACGCCGCATGGGAGGAGCTGGAGGAAGCGGCGGCCGCGGGATGGGAGATCGGCTCGCACGGCCACACCCATCGGGACCTCACGACCCTCGCGGAAGAGGAAGCTCGAGCCGAGCTGGAGACCTCGCGCGCGCTCCTCGCCGGCCGGATCGGAAATGCGCCCGAGTCGATCGCCTATCCGTTCGGACGGACGAACGATCGGGTCGCCCGGCTTGCGAGGGAAGCCGGGTATGCCCGCGGATGCATCTCCTTCATGAGCCGCGCGGCTCGGGATCCGTGGCGGATCGGGCGATCCGGGGTGAGGCTCTTCGACGGGGACGCCGACTTTCTCGCCAAGGTGAGAGGAGGACCGCTGGAAACCTGGCAGGCGGCGAAGGACCGTCTCGCGCATCTCTTCTCGCTCGGGACCCCGCGCCTCTTTCATCGGATCCGGAAGGTAGATGTTTTATGCTGAAAGCGTTCGATTGGGTCTTCGTCTCGCGGCCGATCGTTCTCATCCCCGCGTGGGCTTTTCTTCTGGCCGGCTATCTTCGCGCGAACGAGCGTGCGGCGGAATCCTCGCCTCCGATCGGGCCGCTTCTCGCGCCGTTCCTTCTCTTGACGGCGGTGCTCGCGGGAGTCTACATCGTCAACCAGATCTTCGATCGGGAGACGGACAAGGAGAACGGGAAGCTCTTTCTTCTCGCCGAGGGTCATGTTTCGGCGCGCGGTGCGTGGATCGAGGCGGTCGTTCTGATCGGCGGGGGGCTCGCCTCCGCCGCGGCCTTCCGTCCCGGTCTTCTCCCCTGGCTCGTCTCCTCGGCGGTCCTCGGGCTTCTCTACTCGGCGCCCCCGGCCCGGTTCAAAGCGCGGCCCTTCGTCGACGTCGCGGCGAACGCGATCGGCTATGGGGCGATCACCTTCCTCGTCGGGTTCTCGTTGGCGGGGGAGATCGGGAGGGAGGAGATCGCGCGCGCGATCCCCTACGTGCTCCTCGTCGGCGCGGTCTTCCTGCACACCGCCCTCGTCGACCAGGAGGGGGATCGAAAGGCGGGGATGTGGACGACGGCGATCGCCCTCGGAGACCGAGCGACGTCGGTGGCGGCGCTTGCTCTCCTGGCGGGGGCGGGGCTCGTCGGCTTTCGTCTCGGGGAACCGTATGTCCCGCCCGCCGCGCTCGGGGCGGCTCCCTTCTTTCTTTGGGGGGCGCTCGTTCCCGGACGGAAGGGGAGCACGCTGGCGTATCAGTGGGGGAGTCTTCTCTTCGTCCTTCTTCTCGTGATCCGCCAGCCGCTCTTCGGACTCTTCCTGGTCCTCCTCGTCGCGGCGACACGGCTCTACTATCGATTCCGTTTCCGGCTCGTCTATCCGCGTCTCGACTTCTAGAGAGTCAAGCGTTCGTCGCTCTCCCCTAAGGCGCGGGTCGGTCGAGGCCCGTCCTTCGAAGGCTGCCGACGCGGGAGGTCAGCTCCGCGAACGGGTCCGGGAGATGCCGCTCGTCCGGTAGAAGGCGGACGAGGGGGCCGTAGCGGCCGGAGTGAAGGACATAATGGCCTCCCCCGCGGAGGGCCCGGTAGCGGACATCGTGGTTCCGGAGGTCCGCGACTTGCGTGGGGGAGAGAAGGCCGGCGTGGACGAGATCGCCGAGCGTCGCCGGATAGCGCTCGAAGAGGGATCGGTACATCTCGAGGACGAGACGCAGGTTCCGAATCTCGCGCTCGGTCTGGAACGCGACGACGCGGGCGGCGAACGGAGGGTGGTCGTCCGGACGCGAGGCGGGCGGGACAAGGAATCCCGAGAGCACGAACGCGGCCGCGGGGACGAGGAGGAGAGAGAGCGCGTGGAGAAAGCCGGGCCGCGCGACGGGCCTCCCGCCTGGCTTTTCGACGGGGAGGGGCTCTTGGGGCGCTTCCTCGGGTGGCTCGCGACCCGCGTCCTCGTCGATCTCGTGGGCGGCTTGGAGGAGAACGCTCTCCACCTTGACCGCGCAGCCCGGGCCGTAGGCGCGCACGGACGGCTCCTGCGTGAACTCGAAGCGTCCCTCCTCCCATCGAAGGACCTCGCGGATCTGCTCGCGGACCTGCTCCCGGAGAATGCGGGCGAGCTCCGGAAGGTCGAGCACCCCTTCACGGACGAGGATCTGCGCGAAGGGAAGCTCGGAGCGCGGCTCCAGGCGGAGGCCCCTCATGAGGTGTCGTTTCGGAAGAGCCTCGGTCCGAAGGATGTAGGTCTTCAGGGGATCCGTTGACGAGAACGCTCGGTCCCACGTCGAGACGATCTCGCCTCCGGCGAACACGAAGGCGGCCTTCTCGCCGGGACGCTCAAGTCGGAGGATCCCCGTCTTCCCTTGTCCCGCGAGAAGCTGAAGGACGTCGGGAACGCCGAAGTGGGAGAGGTTTCCGCGGAGGCTCATCGCGCGTCCCCTTCCCCGGCGATCGTTCGAAAGACGCGTTTCGACAGCCGGAGGGCGTCGAAGAGAACGAAGAGATAAAGGGGGACGAAGAGCCACGCGAAGACGAGGTTCTCGATCGGCGCGAGGTCGGCGGCCTGGAGGATCGGAAACGGTTTGATCGCCGCCCCTCGAAACGCCCGCGCGAGAAGGAGGAGGACGGCGAGCGAGGCGTAAGCCAGCCCGCGTCCCCGCCGCCCAAGATAGAAGTGGCCCATCCCGGGAAGGAGGAGGGAGAGGCTGAGGGAAACCGGACGGTGGAAGAGGACCGTTCGCGGGTTCCACACGGGGTCCTTGCCCTTCGCGATGCAGTCCGGGCAGCGATTCGTTCCGGCGACCCGGACGCGGCACCGCCGGCAGAGCGCCTTGCCGCACCGAGCGCAGACGGTGGGCTGCGGCACTGCTTGGCCGAGGGCGAACGCGGAAAGGAGGATGGCCGCGAGGAAGAAGATCCGAGGGAGGCCCGGGGGGAGAAGGGTCCGCGCGGCGGCGGTGATCGCCTCTCCCCATCCGATCCCCTCTCCCGCGGCCCCTCCCGAGAGCAGGCGCTCCCATAGGCGCACGGCGGGAAGGGAGTCGTCGACAAGCGTACGGCTTGCGGAGGTCATCCCCTCGTGCGAGAGGCTTCGAATCAATGAGAAGTCAAGCTCCGATGCGTAAGAGAACTCCCGGCGCGCCTCGTCGAAGGCGAAGGTCTCGAGGTAGAGGCGGCCGAGGTTGTAGTGAGTCGTGGCGCGCTTCTCGCCGAGGGCGAGGGCTTGTCGGTACGCGGAGAAGGCGCGCTCGACATCCCCTTTCAAGAAGAAGAGGTTGCCCATGTTGTTGTAGACCGGGGCAGACGGCCCGTCCGATTCGAGGATCTCCCGGTAGAGGTCGAGTGCTTTTTGGCGGTTTCCCCTCTCCCGCTCGAGAAGCGCGAGCGCGAAGAGCACGTCGCTGTCCCCCGAGGCGGGGGAGAGGGCGGAGGAATCGCGCGGGTCCGCCGCCGCGCCGTGCGAGGTCCCGGAGAGGGCGAAGATCGTCGTCCCGGGCGTGGCAGGGAGCGCGGTGTGAACCGCGAGCTTGAGGAGCGCCGGCGAGGAGAGAAGAAGCAAGAAGAAGACCGCGGCCGCCGTTCTTTCCCCCTTGCCGAGCGCCTTCCACGCGAGAAGGATCCCTGCGCACGCGACCCACACCGTCCCCGGGCCCCATCCCCACGGACGAAAGAGGATCGCGATCGAGCCGAAGAGGACGATTGGGTAGAGCGTTCGCGCTGGCGCAGCGAACGAGGGCGGAAGAAGCTCGACGACGGCGTGCCGGAGGGAGGGGAGAGCGCGGAGAACCGAAGCGCTCGCCGCGGCGAAGGTGACGAGGAAGACGGTGAAGAGAAGAAAGATCACCGCGTTTGCGGCGAGGAGGCTCTGCGCGCGGAAGTTCCCGGCGAGTGCCCGGCCCCCGTCGAATGCGGAGAGGATCCAGGTCGGCTCGAGGCGACGGACGCGCGCGGCCGCAAGGAGAAGGTGCGCGCGGACGAGCGACGGATCCCCGGCCGTCGTCTCGGCGAGAAGCTCTTCCGCTTCCGTCCAGCGGTTTTCGGCGATCTCGTGAAGGGCGCGGTAGTAGTCGAGGCGCGCGAGGACGGGGGACTCGAGGAGAGGCCCCCCGGGCGCGTGCGTAACGATGCGATAGGGCCGCGCCGTCTCTTCCTGTGTCTCAGGAATGACCGGCCCGTGCGACCGATGCGGGGGCGTCTCCGTCGCTTCCGCCGAAGGGAACCACCCCGCCGCCGACAGAAGCCAGACGCCCGCCGCGAAGACGAAAGCCCTCGCGTTCACCCTTGTTCCTCGTCAACCGGATCGCAGCCCCGATCCGCGCCCTCTAACTCTCTAAGAATCGGCCACTTGGATGAGATCTTTAGGATCTTTCCGGATCGCGGGATCGGGCGCCGTCCCCGGGCCTCTCCGGCTTTCGGTTTGACAGGCCGGGCCGGGGAAGACTAGCATGCATCCGTTCGGAACCGGCCGAGGGATCGCGGGTTGCGGGGCTCGGCTTCGGCAGTCTCTGAGGGGGGAATCGCATGCAGCGAGGAGCGGGCGCTCCCGAATCGGGAAGGCCGCCATCGACCTCGATCCGGTCGATCGGGGAGCGAGTGGGGGAGGAGGTCGTGCTCCGCGGCTGGCTCTACCAGAGTCGGTCGAGCGGGAAGGTGGCCTTTCTCCTCGTGCGGGACGGGACCGGGATCATTCAGTGCGTCGTGTCGAAGGCCGAGGTGGCCGAGGAGGTCTTCGACGCAGCGCGCCAGGCCACGCAGGAATCCTCGGTGATCGTGACGGGGCTCGCGCGGCGGGACGACCGCGCGCCCGGCGGCTACGAGCTCTCGGTGACCGGCTTCCGCACGCACCAGACGGCTGACGAGTACCCGATTTCCCCGAAGGAGCACGGGGTCGACTTCCTCATGAGCCACCGCCATCTCTGGCTCCGATCCCGCCGGCCGCACGCGATCCTCTCGATCCGATCGACGGTCGTTCAGGCCCTTCGGACGTTCTTTGAGCGTGAAGGATTCGTGCTCGTCGACGCGCCGATCTTCACGCCGAGCGCTCCGGAGGGAACGACGACCCTTTTCGAAACCGAGTACTTCGGGGGAAAGGCGTACCTCACGCAGAGCGGGCAGCTCTACATGGAAGCGGCGGCGATGGCGTTCGGCAAGGTCTATTGCTTCGGGCCGACGTTCCGCGCCGAGAAGCACAAGACCAGGAGACACTTGAACGAGTTCTGGATGCTGGAACCGGAGATGGCATGGGCCGGGCTGGAGGACGTGATCGATCTTTCGGAACGGATGGTGGTCGACGCGGTCCGCGCGGTGCTCGAGAAGCAGCGCCGCGAGCTCGAAACGCTCGAGCGGGACCCCGCGAGGCTCGCGGAGGTGCGCGCGCCGTTCCCGCGCATGTCGTATGACGAGGCGATCCGCGTGTTGAACGAACGGGGCTGTCCGATCGGGTGGGGAGCGGACATCGGAGGGGACGAGGAGACCGTTCTCGCCGAGGGGAGTGAACAGCCGCTCTTCGTGCACCGTTTTCCGCGCGAGCTGAAGGCGTTCTACATGGCGCCCGACCCGGACGACGAGAGGCTCGCCCTCGGGGTGGACCTTCTCGCGCCGGAAGGCTACGGAGAGATCGTGGGGGGCGGTGTTCGCGCGGAGTCGCTCGACTACCTCGATGACCAGATCCGAAAGCACGGACTTCCGCCGGAACCCCTCGAGTGGTACCGGGACCTCCGCCGCTATGGATCGGTCCCGCACGCGGGTTTCGGTCTCGGCCTGGAGAGGCTGATCGCGTGGATCACGGGGATCGACCATGTCCGGGAGACGATCCCCTTCCCGAGGACGATGAACCGGATCTACCCATGACGCGCGCGGCGGCGCGGCGAGCGAGAGGAAGCGAACGAGGCTTCGGGGAATCGCGGTGACGGCGTTCTACTACCTTCTCATGCTCGGCGGCGGAGCGGCGATGGTCGCCGGCTTCCGCATGGCCGGATCGGCGGAGAGCGGGAGGGCGTGGCGGGGGATCGGGCTTCTGTACGCGGGGTTCGCCGCCGCGTTTCTCGGGGTGCTTCTCGCCTTCGCCCCGCGCTTCTTCTCGGGGTGAGGAGGCGGATCGTCTACTCGCGGTTCACGCGCAAGGGAACGATCCGCTCCAGCTCGTCATCCTTGAAGACGAAGCCCTTCTGGGCATGGTAGTAGTACCACGTTTCCAGGCTGCCCAAGTGAAAGGTGTCGTCCGGAGGGCCGTAGATCTTGGCGACCTTCGAGCGGATGTTCGCGCTGCCGAAACGCGCGATGACGGAGTCGAAGAAGTTCGGATGCTTCGGAAGATGGGCCATAGCCGACTCCTGGTGCTCTGCCCGGTTCCGGTTGTCTGACAGCTACCGAGGAAAGAATAGCACGCCGCAGGCGTCCGGTCAAGAACGAAGCCGCGTATCCTCTTCCGAGGCCGATCTTTGGCTTGACAGGAATGAGAGCGGTTGCTAATCTCCCTCCGGGAAAACGTACGCGGGAGGAAGGGAGTGTCGCGGTAGCTCAGTTGGTAGAGCAGGGGACTGAAAATCCCCGTGTCGATGGTTCAAGTCCGTCCCGCGACACCATCGCCCCGCGAAGGCCTCCGGTCACGGGCGGCCGGTGCGGCCGGACTCACAGACAAGCTGGTGTAGCTCAGCAGGTAGAGCAACGCATTCGTAATGCGTCGGTCCGCGGTTCGATTCCGCGCACCAGCTCGTTCTTTTCTCGCGGTCATCCTCGCCCGCGGGCGTCACACGGAGTTTTACCCCTCAGAGGTTGATGTTGAAGGGTCTCAAGCTCGGCATATCCGGTGCGCGCGGGATCGTGGGCGCAAGCATGACGCCGGACCTCATCGTGCGTCTCGCGGCCGCCTACGCGGCCGGGCGGCGGGGGCGTCCGATCCTGGTCGGGGGCGACACGCGGCCGACCGGCCCGATGGTCCGTCACGCGCTCGTCGCCGGTCTCACCGCGTCCGGCTGCTCGGTCCTCGACTGCGGGATCTGCCCGACCCCGTCGGTGTTGTACGCCGCGAGCCGCCGCGAGACGGGAGGCGGAGTGCTCGTCACGGCGAGCCATAACCCGATCGAGTGGAACGCGCTCAAGTTCGTGAACGAAGAGGGGTTCTTCCTCGGGGCGGCGGAGGGGGCGGAGATGACCCGGCGCTTTCGCGAGGAAGAACCGGTCTATGTCGCGCACGACCGGGTCGGGACGGTCGCGACCGGGCCGGACGTGGAAGCGGAGCATCTGGACGGGATCCTTCGGCTGCCTTGGATCGACGCGGCGCGCGTCGCGCGGAAAGGCTGGAAGGTCGTCTTGGACGGTTGCGGGGGAGCGGGGGCGCGCCTCGCGAGGGAGCTTCTCGCAAGGCTCGGCTGCGCGGTGGAGCCTCTCCACTGCGAGCCGAGCGGCGGCTTCCCGAGGCCGCCGGAGCCGAAGCCGGAGAACCTAGCCGACCTCCAAGCCGAGGTTCGGCGATCGGGGGCGGATGTGGGCTTCGCTCTTGATCCGGACGGGGATCGCCTCGCGCTCGTGACGGGTGAGGCGAGGGCCCTCAGCGAGGAGAGGACGGTCTCGATCGTGGTCGACTTCGTCCTCGCCCGCGATCCCGGGCCGGTCGTTGTCAACCTTTCCACGACCCGATGCGCGGAGGATCTTGCCACGCGCTACGGGGTTCCTTTCCATAGAACGCCCGTGGGTGAGGCGCACGTCGCGGAGGGAATGAAAACTCACGGGGCAGTGGTCGGGGGGGAGGGGAACGGTGGGGCGATGGTCGCTGCCCTTCACCCGATGCGGGACGCGGCGGTCGGCGTGGCGATCGTCCTTCAAGCGATGAGCGACGCGAACCGCAGCCTCGAGGAGATCGACGCGAGCCTCCCCTCGTATGTCCTTCTGAAGACAGTGCTTTCTGCCGAGACTCTGGACGAAGGGGCGCTCGTCACGGCGCTCCGGAGGCGGTTCGGCGAGGGGACCGAAGACCGGCGGGACGGGGTGCGCGTGGCGTGGGAGCGCGGTTGGATCCACGCGCGCCCCTCGAACACCGAGCCGGTCGTTCGCGTGGTCGCGGAGGCAGCCACGCGCGAGGGGGCGGAGGAGCTGCAACGCGCGGTGACCGAAGTCCTCGCGCGGTAGCCGCAGGGGAGTAGACGGAATGTGCGGGATCATCGGGTACGTCGGGTGGAGGCCTGCCTCGCCCATCTTGATCAACGGTCTCCGGCGTCTCGAGTACCGGGGGTACGACTCGGCCGGCGTTGCGATCGTGTCGGGCGAAAGGCTTGAGATCGTGAAGGACGCGGGGAAGATCGGGCAGCTCGCGGAGCAGCTCGCCCGCGCGCCGATCGAGGGAACGGTCGGAATCGCCCACACCCGCTGGGCGACGCACGGCGTGCCTTCCCGTTTGAACGCCCATCCCCACACGGATCCGGGCGAGACGATCGCGGTCGTCCACAATGGGATCGTCGAGAACTTCTACTCGCTCAAGAAGCGTCTCATCCGGGACGGCGCG
This sequence comes from Candidatus Eisenbacteria bacterium, assembly GCA_016867715.1. Lineage (NCBI taxonomy): Bacteria > Candidatus Eiseniibacteriota > Candidatus Eiseniibacteriota bacterium. The sequence continues at coordinate 100,640 of VGIW01000003.1, forward strand.
ATCTTCCAAACCGACACCGATACTGAGGTCTTCGCGCATCTCATCGCCCGCTTCTACAACAGCGGTCCGCTCGAAGAGGCGGTGCAGAAGGCGCTGCATCAGGTGACCGGGGCCTACGGGCTCGCCGTCGTCTCCTCGCGCGAGCCGGACAAGATCGTCGGCGCGAGGAACGGATCTCCCCTCGTCGTCGGAATCGGCGAGGGAGAGAACTTCGTCGCCTCGGACCCCGCCGCAATTCTCGAGCACACGCGCCAGATGATCTACCTCGCCGACCGGGAGATGGCGGTCTTGAAGCGGGAGGGGGTCGAGATCACGAACCTCGACAACGTTCACGTCGAGAGGAAACCGGAGAAGATCCTCTGGGACCTCGCCGCGATCGAAAAGGGCGGCTATGATTTCTTCATGCAAAAAGAGATTTGCGAGCAGCCGCGCACGATCCGGGACGCGATGTCGGGGCGCGTCGTGCTCGAATCGGGGAAGGCGCGCCTCGGGGGGCTGAACCTTCCGATCGAGGCGCTTCAGGATCTCGAGCGAATCGTGATCACGGCGTGCGGGACCTCGTGGCACGCAGGGCTCATCGGCGAGTACATGATCGAGGACTTCGCGCGCATCCCGGTCGAGGTGGAGTACGCCTCGGAGTTCCGCTACCGGAGGCCGATCGTGGACGAGGGGACGCTCGTTATCGTGATCAGCCAATCGGGCGAGACGATCGACACCCTCGCCGCGCTCCGCGAGGCCCAGAGGAACGGAGCGCGCGTGCTCGGAATCTGCAACGTGGTCGGCTCGACGATCGCCCGCGAGTCGAACGGCGGCGTTTATCTCCACGCGGGCCCCGAGATCGGGGTCGCCTCGACGAAGGCGTTCACCTCGCAGGTGACGGTGCTCGCGATCCTCTCGCTTCTCCTCGGGAGGGTGCGGGGGACTCTTTCTCGGAAGGACGGCCGGCGGATCATCCGCGCGCTACTGGCGATCCCCGATCAGGTGCAGTCGATCCTCGACCGCGCGGAGGAGATTCATCGCATCGCGGATCTCTACGCCGAGAACAACAACGTCCTCTATCTCGGGCGCGGATACAACTTCCCCGTCGCGCTCGAGGGGGCGCTCAAGCTGAAAGAGATCAGCTATATCCACGCGGAGGGCTATCCGGCGGCGGAGATGAAGCACGGTCCGATCGCGCTGATCGACCGGAACATGCCGGTCGTCTTCATCGCGCTCCGCGACAGCGCCTACGAAAAGGTGATCGGGAACATCCAGGAAGTGAAATCGCGGCAGGGGCGGGTTCTCGCGATCGCGACGGAAGGGGACGATCTCCTCGACAAGTGGGCGGAGCACGTGATCTATCTTCCGCCCACGATCGAGCCGCTCACGCCGATCCTTTCGGTGATCCCGCTGCAGCTTCTCGCGTACTACATCGCGGTGAAGCGAGGATGCAACGTGGACCAGCCGAGGAATCTGGCGAAGAGCGTCACGGTCGAGTAGGAGGATCTCGCGATGACCGAGCGAAGAGCGGTTCGCACGGACAAAGCTCCGGGCGCCGTCGGGCCGTACAGCCAAGGGGTTCGTGCCGGCGGGTTTCTCTTCACGGCCGGGCAGATCCCGCTCGCTCCGGACGGGAGCGGGCTTGTCGGGAAGACCGTGGCGGAACAGACCGAGCAGGTTCTCAAGAACCTGAAGGCGGTCCTCGAGGCGGGAGGGTCCGGGCTCGACCGGGTGGTGAAGACGACCGTCTTTCTCACCGATCTTTCCGCGTTCGATGAGATGAACCGCGTCTACGCGCGCTTCTTCGGCGACTCTCCTCCGGCTCGTTCCGCGTTCGAGGTCGGCGCGTTGCCGAAGGGGGCTCTCGTCGAGATCGAGGCGGTCGCTCTCGCCGGGGAAGAATGATCGGAACCGCGATGCATCGGGAATGGATGGGTTCTGGTGGGCCCCGAGGACTTCAAATCCTTCTGTCGGGTGCTAAAACCACCCGGGGTGGGTTCGATTCCCACACATTCCCGCCACGATCGGCGCGCCGCCTCGCGTGGGGCGGCGTTCTCGTTTTGTCGGTTCTTCTCGCGTGGCCCGCGGTGGGCGCGGAGCGGGAGAGCGTCCGCCGGGAGGCGTCTCCATTCTGGGCGTCGGCGCGCTCTCTCGCGTTCCCGGCATGGGGACAGCTCCACAACGGCAGCGAGAAGAAAGCGGTTGTCCTTTTCGCCCTCCAAACGTATCTTCTCGGACGCGTGTTCACGGTCGACCGGCGGGCCGGATACTATCGCGAGCGGATGAACGATGCGGCGCCCGCGTGGGATTCGGCGGATCTGGAGCGGCGCTACGAGGACCTCCGGGACACGCGGCGCGACCTCGTCTGGTGGAGCTCGCTTCTCGCGCTCTACTCCGTGATCGACGCGTACGTGGACGCCCACATGGTCGGATTCTCCGACGACGTGCGGGAGGTCGAGCGGGCGACCGCCGGGCTCGTCCCTCTCGAGGGGGGCGCGGCCCTCGCCGTGAGGCTGGAGTTCTAGGTATGGCGCGCAAAAGCGGCAATCGTGCGGCGCAGACGGCGAAAAGGCCGAGCCGGATTCGGGAGCACGCCGAGTCGATCTTCGTGGGGGCGGTGCTCTTTCTCTTTCTTCGGACCTTTATGGTTCAGGCCTTTCAGATTCCGAGCGGGTCGATGGAGGATACGCTCCTCGTCGGCGACTTCCTTGTCGCAAACAAGTTCCTGTACGGGGCGCGTATTCCGTGGACCGAGACGAGGCTCCCCGCGGTTCGCGCGCCCCGCGCGGGGGATATCATCGTCTTTCGCGCCCCGCACGTGGAGAAGGACTACATCAAGCGGTGCGTGGCGGTGGAGGGGGACACGGTCGAGCTCCGAGACAACGTGCTCTACGTGAACGGGATTGCGCGGGACGAGGAGTACACCGTCTTCAAGGGTCCGGCCGCTCCTTCGGTCGCGACGTGGGGACCGGCGACGGTTCCGCCCGGACACCTTCTCATGCTCGGAGACAACCGAAACATGAGCCAGGACAGCCGCTACTGGGGCTTCCTCGACAAAAAGCGCGTCAAGGGGCTCGCGATGTTCCTCTATTTCTCCTGGGACAAGGACCGCTTTCTCCCGAGGTTCGGCCGCTTCTTCCGACCCATTCACTGATCGAGCGGGAAGGGAACCCTGCTCCGATCGAGGCGCCGCCGATGTCGACGACGGAAACCGACCAGAGCCGCACGCGGAACTTCTGCATCATCGCGCACATCGACCACGGCAAGTCGACGCTGGCCGACCGCATTCTCGAGAAGACGGGAACACTGGGCAAGCGAGAGATGCGGGACCAAGTGCTCGACAACATGGACCTCGAGCGCGAGCGGGGGATCACGATCAAATCGCATGCGATTCGAATCGACTACCGGGACCCGGACGGCGAGACGTGGCGTTTCAACCTGATCGACACGCCGGGACACGTCGACTTCTCCTACGAGGTGTCGCGCTCGCTCGCCGCGTGCGAGGGGGCTCTTCTCGTGGTCGACGCCGCGCAGGGGATCGAGGCGCAGACGATCGCGAACTTCTACCTCGCGATGGAGCACGGGCTTGCGATCATCCCCGTGATCAACAAGATCGATCTTCCTGCCGCGCGGGTGGAGGCGGTCGAGGCGGCGGTCGCGGATCTCACGGGCGAGCCGAGGGAGAGGATCCTTCGGATCAGCGCGCGCACTGGAGAGGGAGTGGACGCGGTGATCCGCGCGATGGCGGAGAGGATCCCGCCTCCCGCCGGCGATCCGGATGCTCCGCTCCAAGCGCTCGTCTTCGATTCCGACTTCGATTCATACCGAGGCGTGAGCGTCTACGTGCGGGTGGTGAACGGCACCGTTCGCGCGGGCGACCGGATTCTCTTCGTCTCGAACGGCGCCGAGTTCGCGGTCGACGAGGTGGGGATCCTCCGGCTGAAGCGCGTGCCGTGCGACATGCTGTCGGCGGGGGACGTCGGCTATCTCCTTGCGGGAATCAAGAGGGTGCGCGACGCGCGCGTGGGGGACACGATCACGCGCGTCTCGCGTCCGGCGGAGCGGCCGCTCGCGGGTTTCCGCGAGCCGAAGCCGATGGTCTTCAGCGGCCTCTATCCGGCCGATCCGGGGATGTACGAGGCGCTCCGGGACGCGCTCGACAAGCTTCGCCTGAACGACGCGGCGTTCGTCTTCGAGCCGGAGACATCGAACGCCCTCGGCTTCGGGTTTCGCTGCGGTTATCTCGGGCTCCTTCACATGGAAATCGTTCAGGAACGCCTCGAACGGGAGTACGGGCTCGATCTCGTCGGGACTGTGCCGAACGTGGTCTACCGCGCGGTGATGAAGAACGGAAGCGTGATCCGCGTGGAGAACCCGCGCGACCTTCCCTCCCGGGGAGATCTCGATGCGGTCGAGGAGCCGATCGTGGACGCGCAGCTCATCGTCCCGAGCGAGTACATGGGAAACGTCATGAAGCTCTTGACGGAGAAGAGGGGAGAGCAGACGGCGCTCGAGTATCTCGAACCGACGCGGGTGCTTCTTCGCTTCCGTCTCCCGCTCGCGGAAGTCGTCCTCGACTTCTACGACCGGCTGAAGTCCGCGACCCGCGGATACGCATCGTACGACTACGAGCACGTCGGGTTCCAGGCGTCCGACATGGTGCGCCTCGACGTGCTCGTGAACGGCGATCCGGTCGACGCGCTTTCGGTGATCGTCCACCGTGACAAGGCGTACGCGTGGGGAAGACAGCTCACCCGGCGTCTGAAGAAGCTGATCCCGAGGCAGCTCTATCCGGTGGCGATCCAGGCCGCGCTCGGAAACAAGGTGATCGCGCGCGAGACGGTTCCGGCCTTCCGAAAGGACGTCACCGCGAAGTGCTACGGGGGCGACATCACGAGAAAGCGGAAGCTTCTCGAAAAGCAGAGGGAGGGGAAGAGGCGGATGAAGCAGGTCGGCTCGGTGCACATCCCGCAGGAAGCGTTCCTCGCCGTCTTGCGCGTGGACGACGAGAGCGAATAGACAAGAAGCTCTCTCGCCGGCTTTCCTCCTCTCGCGGGCCGCCGGTCGGTACGATGCCGAAAGGACGCGGACTCTACCTGAGCATCCCCTGGGATCGCGCGGTCGCTCCGGACGAGGAGGAGCGGTTCGCGGACGCCGTGCGCCGAGAAGCGGCTCTCCTTCGAGCGGGCGGCCTCTCCGGGGAAACGCGCGTTGTCTCCCTCGCGGTCGGGGGCGGCGATCCTCTCGCGCTCTCGGCGAAGGGGCTCGCCTCCCTTCTCCGCGGCGTCGAGTCGGAGTTCTCCTTTGCGAGCGGTTGCGAACGGACATGCGAGGGGGCGGTCCGCTCGTTCGCAGGGGCAAAGCCCGCGGCGCTTCGCGAAGCCGGATTCGACAGGGTCTGCATGAAGGATGCGGAAGGGGAGGAACCGGAACGGATCGCCGCGGCCGCGCGCGGCGCCCGCGAGGCCGGCTTCCCGACGATCGCCCTCGATCTCCCGCTCGACGGCAGGGAGCAAAGATTGCTTGATGAATCGGTCGTTGATTGGAGAACCATCGATCATGTTTCGCTTCATGAACCGAGAGAGGACGCCCCGAGCGAGGAGGAGTGGGTGCGCCGGTACCGCCGGGCCGCGGCGCGGCTCGAGGATTCCGGGCTCGAGCGCTACGAGATCGCCCACTTCGCGAGGCCGGGGAAGAGGTCTCGGGCCCTCCGTCTTCTTCACGCGGGCGGGGATGTGATCGGCCTCGGCCCCGGCGCCCTCACGTCCGCCGGGCCGATCAGGAGGAGAAGCCTGGACGATCCGATCCTCTACGCGGAACGGCTCCAGGCAGGATTTCTCCCGCTCGGCGAGGAGGAGCGTCTCGACGACACGGCGCGCGCACGCGAGCGGATCTTTCTCGGGCTTCGGCGCTCCGGCGGCATCGATCCGCGGACGGTGGGACGAGGACTTCGTCTCGGACGATCCCCGCTCTCCGAGGAGGCGATCAGGCGCCTCCTCGTAGGCGGCTTTTTGCGGCAGCGAAGAGGAAGGATACTTCTTAGCGAGCGCGGCATCGTGAGGGCGGACCGAATCGTCCTCGAGCTTCTGCCGTGAGCGGAACTCCGGAGTCGATCAGGGTTTGCGCGGTTTTCGCGCGGGCCCGGCGCCTTGACAAACGGGCGGCCGGAACGTAGCTTATTTCCGACACCTTGGAAACGGGCCTGTAAGGCAAAGTGAAGAAAGCGGTTGCGCCGTGAGACCACGTCTCGATGAGCGGGAGAAGAAGATCTTGGGCTCGGTGGTGCGCACGTACGTCGACACGGCGCGCCCCGTCGGCTCGAAGCGAGTCGCGGCCGACACCGGGCTCGGCTACAGCTCCGCAACGATCCGCGGCCTGATGAGCCGGATGGAGGAGCGCGGGCTCATCCGACGGCCGCACACCTCCGCGGGCCGCGTCCCGACCGATCGCGGCTACCGCGTGTACGTGGACGAGATCATGCGGCCGGCCCCGCTCACGCGCGAGGTGCAGGAGACGGTTTTTCACGGGGTCGAGAGAGCGGCCCCTTCGCCGGAGCGCCTGCCGATCTCCCTGGCGGAACTTCTCAACGCGCTCTCCGGACAGATGGGGTTCGCCTCGCCCCCGCGCGTCGACGAGGCGCTCTTCCGGCGTCTCTACGCCACCCGCGAAGAGGGAGGACGGGTCGCGTTCTTCCTCACACTCGATTCCGGGCTCGTGCGATCGGCGCTTCCGGAGGCGGCGGAACCGCCGGCACAGGAAGAGATCGCGGCCGGCGTCGCCGACATGAACCGGAGGTTCGGCGGCCTCACGATCGGGCGCGTGCGCCGGATGCTCTTCGGGGTCGATTGGGAGACGCTCCTTCCGCCGACCCCCTTCGCGCGTCTCTTTCGACGGGCGGCGGAGGAGCTTCTCGAGGTGGCGCGCGACCCGGGCCCGTCGGTCGCCGGCTTCGACGCGCTCCTTGCGCAGCCGGAGTTCCGGAGCGCGGGGGATCTCGATTCCGCCGCGTCCCTTCTCAAGGAGGGTCGATCGATCCCGAGCGTTCTCGAGGGGCGTCTGACCGAATCGGGGGCGACGGTTTGGATCGGCGAGGAAAACGAGGCGGAAGAGCTCAGGCTCTTCAGCATCGTCGCCTCGCGCTATCGAATGGGTCGTTTCTCGGGCGTGATGGGGGTCGTGGGCCCGACCCGCATGCCGTACGAGAAGGCGGTTGCGGTGATCGGCTTCCTGCGGCATGTTCTCGACCGCCGCATGGGGATGGAATCGTAAGAGAGAAAAGAGAAGAGAGAAGAGAGAAGAGAGAAGAGAGAGGATGGGCAAGAGCTCGAAAGAGAAGCAGGAAAGAGAGGGGCCGCTCAACAAGCCGGAAGTCCCCCCAGAGGAAATCGAACGCCCCGCGAGCATCGAGCCGGTCGAGGGGACGGCTTCGGAAACGGAGAGCGGAGTTGGGGCCGGGAGCGGGGCCGCGGAGATCGAGGAGCTCCAGGCTCGCGTCGTGGAGCTGACCGACAAGTGGCTCCGGGCGGCTGCGGACCTCGACAACTATCGAAAGCGTGCGGCGCGCGAGCGGGAGCGCGATCTCTGGCTCGCGCGCTCCGGCGTGACCCTTCCTTTCCTCGACGTGCTCGACGATTTCGATCGGGCGCTCGCCGGCGACCAAACGGACCCGGAGGCTTTCCGGCGCGGAATGGAGCTGATCCGCCAGAAGTTTCTTGCCGCCCTCTCCGGAGTCGGCGTGGAGCCCTTCGTTTCGATCGGCCGGCCTTTCGATCCGGAACGACACGAGGCGCTCCATCGGATCGCGTCCGCGGAGGTCCCGGAGGGACATGTGGCGGCCGAGATCCGGCGCGGTTATCGTTCGGGGGAGAGGATCCTCCGGCCCGCGCTCGTGGCGGTGGCCGTTTCGGAGGGAACGAAAGAACCATCGGATGTTGAGGAATAAAGCTCGCAGGAGGATTCGAAGATGGGCAAGGTGATCGGAATCGACCTCGGAACGACCAACTCGTGCGTGGCCGTGGTTCTGGAAGGCGGCGAGGCCGCGGTGATTCCGAATCCGGACGGCGGAAGGACGACCCCCTCGATCGTCGCCTTCGCCAAGGACGGGGAGCGGCTGGTCGGGCAGACGGCGAAGCGCCAAGCGGTGACGAATCCGGAGAACACGGTCTTCTCGATCAAACGGTTCATGGGACGCCGCCTGGACGAGGTGGGGGAAGAGATCAAGCTGGTTCCCTACAAGGTCGCGGCGGCGTCGAACGGCGACGCGTGGGTCGATCTTCCCCACGCGGGTCGCACCCTCCCGCCGCCGGAAATCTCGGCCATGATCCTTCAGTATCTCAAGAAAGCCGCCGAGGACTTCCTCGGCGAGGAAGTGAAGGAGGCGGTGATCACGGTGCCGGCCTACTTCAACGACTCGCAAAGGCAGGCGACGAAGGATGCGGGAAGAATCGCGGGCCTGGACGTCAAGCGGATCATCAACGAGCCCACGGCGGCGGCGCTCGCCTACGGGCTGGACAAGAAGAAGGACGAGAAGATCGCGGTCTTCGATCTCGGCGGGGGAACCTTCGACATCTCGATCCTAGAGCTCGGCGACGGTGTCTTCGAGGTGAAGTCGACGAACGGGGACACGCACCTAGGAGGGGACGATTTCGATCATCGGGTGATCAACTATGTCGCTGAGGAGTTCCGGAAAGAGACGGGGATCGACGTGCGGAGCGACAAGATGGCGCTCCAGCGGCTGAAAGAGGCGGCGGAGAAGGCGAAGTGCGAGCTTTCGAGCACGATGCAGACGACCGTGAACCTCCCCTTCATCACGGCGGACGCCTCGGGCCCGAAGCACCTCGACGTCGCACTCACCCGCTCGAAGCTGGAGCAGCTCACCGCGGATCTCGTCGAGAGGACGATCGGTCCGTGCCGGAGGGCGCTTGAGGACGCCGGGCTCAGCGCGGATCGAATCGACGAGGTGATTCTCGTCGGAGGGGCGACGCGCATGCCGGCGGTGCAGGAGGCGGTGAAGAGCTTCTTCGGCAAGGAACCGAACCGGAGCGTGAACCCGGACGAGGTGGTGGCGGTCGGCGCGGCGATCCAGGGGGGCGTGCTCACCGGCGCGCTCAAGGATGTCCTCCTCCTCGACGTCACCCCGCTTTCGCTCGGGATCGAGACGCTCGGCGGGGTCATGACGCGCCTCATCGAGCGGAACACGACGATCCCGACCAGGAAGAGCCAGGTCTTCTCGACCGCCTCGGACAACCAGCCGGCGGTCAGCATTCACGTTCTTCAGGGCGAGCGCGAGATGGCGACGAACAACCGCACGCTCGCCCGGTTCGATCTCACCGAGATCCCACCCGCTCCGCGCGGGATTCCGCAGATCGAGGTGACGTTCGACATCGACGCGAACGGCATCGTTCACGTCTCGGCGAAGGATCGCGGCACCGGAAGGGAGCAGAAGATCCGCATCCAGGCGTCGAGCGGTCTCGACGAGGCCGAGGTCAAGCGGATGCTCTCCGAGGCGGAAGCGCATGCCGCCGAGGACAAGAAGAAGCGCGAGATGATCGAGACGAAGAACCAGGCGGATCAGCTCGCCTACGCGGCCGAGAAGACGCTCCGCGATCACGGGGAGAAGATCGATCCGGAGACGCGCAAGAAGGTCGAGGACGCGGCGAACGACCTGAAGGACGCGATCAAGTCGGAGAACGTCGAGCTGATGAAGCGGAGGATGCAGGAGCTGGAGAAGGCCTCGCACGCGCTCGCCGAGAAGGTTTATGCGCAAACGACCGGCGCCGAGGGCGCCTCCTCCACGCGTCCCGCGGGATCGGCCGGCGGAGAAGGCGCGAAGGCGGACGGCGAAGCGGTCGAAGCGGACTTTGAGGTCGTGGACGAGGACGAAGGGAAGAAGAAGAAGGCGGGAGCGGGCTCGCGGGC